>JAPOPM010000189.1 GCA_026712905.1 Deltaproteobacteria bacterium | reverse complement strand
GGTTGCCGAGGCTCGCAGTGTAGTCCGGCACGGGCGCGTTGGAGCACAGGGGGTCGTTGGGGTCTTCACCGGCGATGGCGCCAAGCACCAGGGCGCAGTCCTCCACGGTCTTGGTGAAGGGGCCGAAGTGGTCGGAGGAGACCCCGCCGGTGCCGGCGACGCCGCCGTAGCGGCTCACGCGCCCGTAGGTGGCCTTGAGGCCGACGGTGCCGCACCAGGCGGCGGGGTTCCGCACGGAGCCGGCGTTGTCGGTGCCGATGGAGATCAGGCACAGGTCCGCGGCCACGGCGGCGGCCGAGCCGCCGCTGGAGCCTCCCGGTACCCGGCTCTGGTCCCACGGGTTGTGCGTGGTGCCGAAATACGGGTTCATGGTGGTGCCGCCGCCGGCCCACTCGTGCATGTTGTTCTTGCCCAGGACGATGGCTCCGGCCTCCCGCAGCCGGGTCACCACGGTGGCGTCGAAGTCGGGCTTCCAGTCCGCCAGGATCTTGCTGCCGGCGGTGGTGGGGTAGCCCTTGACCGCGAGATTGTCCTTGATGGACACGGGTACGCCGTGGAGCGGCCCGCGGTGGTTCCCGCCCGCGATCTCACCCTCGGCCCGGCGCGCGTCCGCCATGGCGTCCTCTTCCATCACGGTGCTGTAGGCGTTGATGGCGGGATTGAGGCGCTTGATCCTCTCCAGGTAGCAGGCGGTCAGTTCCACGGGCGAGACCTCCCGCGCCGCGATGCGCGGGGCCAGGTTGGCGATGGTGAGCGTTGTGGGGTCCAGGTCGGGCATGGGGGTTCCTCTCTCGGTTCCGGTGGTCCGCTATTCGAGGTCGGCGCAACCCGGGATGACCTCGCGTCCCCAGAGGTCCATGACCTCGTCGAGCACACGCATGGGCGGCGTCAGGAGCAGATGCTTCACGCCGGCTTCGGCCAGTTCGCGGACGCGGGTCAGGCACTCCTCCGGGGTGCCGGTGATGGCGAAGCGGCGCAGCATGTAGTCGGTGATGAGCGAGGGGTCCGCCCGCTCCTCCAGCGGCTTGCTGATGTCGAAGCCGGCCATGAAGCGCTTGACTCCGGGCAACTCGTCCGGCGGCACGGTCTCCGTCGTGAAGCGGAAGTTGTGATGGACGCGGTTGACCAGGCGTGGGCGCACCCGTTCGTGTGCGCGCGCGCCGTCACGGTCGACACAGATCATGCCCGCCATGGCGATGTCGATGTCGGACAGGTCCCGGCCGTCTTCACGAGCGCCGGCGGCGACGTGGGCCTGCGCCCACTCCAGCACGTCGAGGTCGAATCCGGTGCCCAGCATGATGCCGTCGGCGTAACGTCCGGCCACCCGCAGGCTGCGGGGACCCACCGAGGCCACGTAAATCGGCACCGGGAGCTTGCCCACGTTGAGGGAGGCCGCGCCGGCGCCTTCTTCGCCCCGGGGCACCTCGATGGAGCGCCCGCCCAGCAGTTCGCGGATGTTGGCCAGTCCGGCGGCGAAATCCGCCAGCCGCGTGGCCTTGCGCCCCAGCCGGTAGGTGGAACCGTCGCCGGTCGCCAGGCCCAGGATGGCCCGTCCGTCCGAGAACTCGTTGGACGTGGCCGCGGACAGGGCCAGCGTCGTGGGATCGCGGTAGGCCATGGTGGTCGCGGCGATGCCGAAACGGAGCTTTTCCGTCCGCAGCGCACACACGGTCATGGCCTGGAACCCGTCCAGGTTGTTCAGGTGGCCGTCGGCGAAGAACATGGCGTGAAAGCCCAGGGCTTCCGCGGCCACGGCGCGGCGGCTGATCTCTTCCGCGTTCCGGGCCGGGACGTGTATTGAGAAGAGCACGGTGATCCTTTCGCTCAGTGGGTTGATCGGGCCGTGGGCGGGCGGCGGAGGCTTCCGTCGCCTCCCACCCGGGAGAGTTGCACTGTCGAAGGCGAGACCGACCGGTCTACGTCATCCCGAAGAGCCGCATGGCGTTGCCGCCCAGGATCTTCTCCTTGTCGTCGTCCGAGATGCCCTCCAGCTCCTGCACCATCCGCACCGTGCCTTCTTTCCACGTGCCCGACGGATCGTTGTGCGGGTAGTCGCTGCCCACGGTCAGGTTGTGGTCTTTCCAGAAGTCGCAGGCGTAGCGCACGGAGGTCTCGGCGGCGAAGGCCGATACCCAGATCTGGCTGAAGAACTCGCTCGGGGCCTTGCCGAGCCGCTTGCGCGCGTCGGGGTCCATGTCCAGGCGGTTCATGAGCCAGGGCACGAAGGCGGCGGAACCTTCCACGAAGCAGATGCGCAAGTCGGGAAACTCCTTGAGCGCGCCGCGCAGGATCAGGCTGCCCATGTCGACGATGTAGCGGAACGGGAACGCCAGCAGGAAGGGCAGGGCGTTGTTGTCCACCTCCAGGAAGAGCTGCTCGATGCCCACCAGCGCGGGGTTGGGATGGCCTTGCCGGTCCGACGCGGTGTCGTGCACCAGGATGGGAACATCGAGCTGGCACACCTTGTCGTAGAACGGCCACAGGCGCTCGGCGCCCAGGTTGGCGTCCTCGAAGCCGCCCATGAACTTCACGGCCTTGATGCCGAGCTCGTTCACCATCCGGTCCAGCTCCTTGCACGACTCTTCCACGTCCGGCAGGAACACCCAGCCGACGCCGATGTAACGCTCGGGATGGGCGCATTCCGCCAGGTCCCGGGCCACCGCGTCGTTGTAGCGCCGGGCCAGCTCGCAGCCCAGGTCCCGGTCCCAGGTGTACAGCAGCTCGCGGTTCTCCGGGATGAGCACGTGCTTGTCGAACCCCTCGAAGTCCGCCTGGGCGACGCGGGTGTCCAGGTCCCAGCGCCCCTTGGGTGCCTGGTTCTTGATGAGGGTGCCGTCCGGCAGCACGGACTTGACCTCGTCGCCGTTCCGCACCACCCGCGGCGACTCCGGGTACTGGTCGCTGATCCCCTCCAGGAACTTCACCGGGAAATAGTGGGTGTCGCAGTCGATGTACATTTGCCGTCCTCCTAGGGTCCTTTCGTCAATCCCGTCGGTCCGTCATTCTCGCCTCGCCCCGCCTGGATTCCCGCTTCCCCGGGAATGACGATTCGAGGCGTCGGTGCCGGTTCTTGTTCCGGGCGACGTTTTGACACAGCCTGTTCCGCGGAATGACGGAGAGTGGCTACGCATACGTGAAGATGGCCCGCCCCAGGACTCTCCCTTCCGCGAGATCGTCCACCGCCTCGTTGACCTGGTCCAGGGTGTAGCGGCGGGTCACGAGTTCGTCGAGCTTGAGCTTGCCCTCGCGGTACCAGCGGACGAAGGTCGGGAAGTCGCGGTCCGGCAGGCAGTCGCCGGCGTGGGTGCGGGTGAAATAACGGCCGCCGGCGAACAGGTTGGTATTGATGAGCGGCGTGGCGCCCGACGGCGGCAGGCCGATGAGCAGGGCGGTGCCGCCGCGCTCGAGTCCGGGTGCGCCGGTGCGCACGGAGCGCAGGATCTGCTCCTGGGTGGTGGGATGCCCCACCGCGTCCAGGGCGTAGTCCGCGCCGCCGCCGGTCAGCTCGGTAATCGCCTCCACCGGGTCCACCTTGCCGGCGTTGATGCAGTGGGTGGCGCCGAAGCCCTTGGCGAACTCCAGCTTCTCGTCGTCCAGGTCCACCGCGATGAGCGGGTAGGCGTCCACCACGGCCGCGGCCGAGATGGCGCACATGCCGATGCCGCCCACGCCGTAGACCGCCACCGACTGGCCGGGGCGCACCTGCAGCGTGTTGATGATGGCGCCGGAGCCGGTGGTGACCGCGCAGCCGATGATGGAGGTCACGTCCGTGTCCACGTCGTCGTCCAAGGGCAGCACCACGCGCTCGGAGGCCACCACGTGCTCGGCCCAGGTGGATGCCGACGCCCAGATAGACTCGCCGCGCCAGACGGCCGGGATGGCCGGGCGCTGGTTGAGGGCGTGGGACACGGGTGGCAGCGGCGACTCGGGAGCGTTGCGGTCCACCCAGGTAGTGAATACCCGGTCTCCCTCCTTCACGTGCGTCACGTCGCGGCCCTTGGCCACCACCACGCCGGTGGACTCGTGGCCCAGGAGGGCCGGCAGCTTGGAGCGCTGCTCCTCCGGCGTGCGCTGGATCTGATGGAGCTGGGAATGGCAGATGCCGCTGGCGTAGAGCTTCACCAGCACCTGGTCGGGGGCCGGGTCCGGAAAAGTGACCTCGTCCACCACCAGGGGCTTGCGCGATTCCACCAGGATTGCGGCCCGGGATTTCGTTGGCATGGCGCTTTCCTTTCCGTCAGACGGCCCGCGGGCCGTGCCGGCCCGAAGGCCGTGTAGCCGCGCATGAGCGGCTTGGCAAATTTCGTGAGTAGTTGCCGGCGGGTGGTTTGTCAAGGGATAATCCGGCGGCGGTTTCCGCTGGTTCCCCGTTCAAAAAGGTGGTATCCACGACTACGCATTCAGCGTTCCGCGCCCACGCCCGCGCACCTTCTTCACACGATTCGCGAGACCGGGACGCCAGAAAATCGGGAGGTAGCGATCATGTCCATTATCGATGCCGACGCCCACGTCGTCGAGTCCGAACATACTTGGGATTACATGGAACCGGCCGACCAGAAGTACCGCCCGCTCGTCGTCAAACCGACCGGCGAAGGGGGCGGCGAGTACTGGTTCATCGACGGCAAGATCCGCGGACTGGTGCGGATCGTCATGACCGCCCAGGAACTGGGCGAGGTGGCCGAACGCACCGGCCGCGTGATGTTCACGCCCCAGGAAACGCGCGAGATGGAGAACGTCGAAGCCCGCGTCAAGCACATGGACGAGCTGGGCATAGACGTCCAGGTGCTCTATCCCACCATCTTCATCGAGCAGGTCACCGACAAGCCCGCGGTGGAGATCCCCCTCTGCAAGAGCTACAACCGCTGGCTCGCCGACCTCCACAGCCGGGGCAACGGACGCCTGCGCTGGATCTGCGTGCTGCCGCTGCTGGACATGACCACGGCCCTTGAGGAGCTGGAGTACTGCAAGCAGAACGGCGCCTGCGGCGTGTTCATGCGCCCCATCGAGGGCCACCGCCTGCTCACCGATCCCTACTTCTATCCCCTCTACGAGAAGGTGAGCGAGATGGACATGGCCGTGGGCGTGCACGTGGGCAACGGCAACCCCCAGGAGCTGGACCTGGTGTCGCAGTACAACGGCGGCGGCAGCTTCTGGAAGTTCCGCATCCCGATCATCGGCATGTTCCACTCGGTCATCATGGGCGAAATCCCCAAGATGTTCCCCAAGCTCCGCTTCCACTGGGCCGAGGCCGCCGCGCTCTGGGTGCCGTATGTCGTCAAGGACCTCCAGCGCCGCTGGGGCGCGCAGAACAAGGACCTGCCGGACAACATCCTGAAGGAGTACCGGCAGTACGTGTCCTGCCAGACCGACGACGACGTCGACTACATCCTCCGGTACTCAGGCGAGGACAACATCGTCATCGGCACGGACTACGGCCACAACGACCAGTCCACCGAGATCGAGGCGCTGCGGAACCTCAGGGAGTTGGGAAGCATCACCGAGCCGCAGTACGAGAAGATCGTTACGGACAATCCGAAGACGCTGTTCGCGTTGAACTAACCTCAATGTTGAATCGTCATTCCCGCGGAAGCGGGAATCCAGGGGCGGGGGGGCAGCCGGCCGGTGTCCCCGCCCACGCGCCGCAGAGGCAGACACCTGAAGCCGGCGGCTAGTCGGCCTTGGTGCGCACGCGCCAGCGCTGGTACTTGCCCCGGCCCTCGTCACAGTTCTCCAGGGTCAACCCGCGGATGAGATGCACCGGCCGGCCGCCTCCTCCCTCCCTCGACTCACCACCCGCCACGGTCACGCACAGCGTCGGCGTGCCCTTGGAGAGGATCTCGCCGCTGGCCGCGAGCGAGAAGCCCTGCGGCGCCGATCCGTCGCACTTCGCCAAACCGAGCCGTGCGCCCGCCTTGGACCCGCCCGCGGTCATGCACACGTCGAACCCTGGCATGTGGAACCGTCCCGCCTTGATGCCGTCGGTGTCGAATCCCTGGTCGACGCCGATCTGCCCCTGATAGCTGTAGCAACTGTGGGCCTGGAGCCCCCTGTCCACCCTGGCGCGCTGCTTGTGGCCGCGGATGTCGAGGCAGAAGCCGCGCGGTTCGTCGAGGCGGTCGACCAGCAGGACCTCCACCGTTTCGCCCGCTTGAGCGGGGCCGGCAAGCGCGGCGCCGATGAGCACGGCCAGCATCATGAGACCAAGGTATTTCATGGGAACTCCGTTCATTGGTTGGACGGACACAGGGGTTTCAAATTAGACGCTCGGCGGTTTCAACGGTCCAGTTTCAACAGCCGGGCGGCGGTCCCACCCAGGATATCCTCCTTGACCTGCTCCGCCAGATCCAGGTTCCTGACCGCGTCGATGTATTCGCGAATGGCCTGGTTACCCTTTCCGCCCTGCGTACTCACGCCGGTGAAGTTCTGCGGATAGTCCGTGGCGAACACGAGCCGTTCAGGCCGGATGCCCAGCAGCCCGCAACGAAAGGCCGTGATCCCGCCCTCGAAGCCCGAAAGGTCGAAGTAGAGCCGGTCGAAATACTCGTCGAACGAATGCTTCAGGGTGCCGAACCGGTGCGCCATGGCCACCAGCCGGTCCTTGAGCGCCGATATGCCGCCGCCGAAGTGACCGATGACGAAGTCGAGTTCCGGGTGCCGGTCCAGCACCCCTCCGGCGATCAGGCGAATGGTCGCGATGGTGAGGTCGATCTCCCGGCCGATGATGCGCGGCAAATCGTAGCCCTGAATGGAATCATACCCCTTGGGCACCAACGCCGGATGCACGAATATCGGGACGCCGAGGCGCGCCACCCGCTCGTAGAACCGGTCCAGCTCCGGCGCGTCGAGAAAAAGCCCGCCCACCTGTGAAGTGATGGTCACGCCGTGGAGCCCCCGCTCCAGGACCGCCCGATCCAGCTCGTCCAGGGCCTTGTCGCCTTCAAGGACGGGCGCGTGGGCCAGCCCCACGAACCGCCCGTCGTACCGCCGCTCCAGCTCCGCGTAGTTGTCGTTGATGACCCTGCAATCCTCAAGGTTGCCATCCCAGCCCAGATGGCAGGACACCACCGACACATCCACCCCCGCCTCGTCCATGTCCTGGAGCTGCGCCTCCGCGTCGTACAGCTTCGAGTGAAGGGTCATCCGCGGCACCCCGCCTTCGGTGGCCACGGCGACCTTGTCGGAGTAGAGGCCCTTCTTTCGGGCCAGTTGCTCCGGCACGTAGTGATGTTGGAAATCTACAACCACAGACTACCCGTTGTCGTCGTCCGCTAAGGAGAGAAATTGGAGGGCCCCAAGTACCTCGTCGAGCGTCGAAACTGAACCGTCGCCGTATACGGCATTGAGTCGGTCAGTTGTCGACTCAAGCTCATACTGACTCTGTAGCCCCATCCAGAATTCAGCGGAGTTTCGAAAGAAGCGGGACAGCAACAACGCGGCCTCGGCTGTAATCGAACGCTGGCCCTGCACCATGGCACGAATTCGACGGACGTCGACGCCAATCGCCTTGGCGAGCCGGTACTGCGTGATACCCAAGGGACGGAGAAATTCTCTGTCGAGTATCTCCCCCGGGTGAATGGGAGGGAGTTTCCCTTGACGTGATTTTTGAGAGCCGGGCATCTTACTACCCCTCATCCCGTAGTAGAGTGGTCCTGGTTTGTGGGACAGGCTGGCGGCAGCAATAAGGCGTATTTAGGGGTAATGGATCATGCCGCCAGGGTCCTGTTTAACATATTCGGCGTTTCCGGTAGAGCGGGCAGAGGGGCGACCACCCACCGGGCGGTGACCCGTTGAGTCTGGAACCCGCGAGCATGGCCCAAAGGCGATTTTCCGGGACCACCTCAAGGTGCCTGCCTCTAGACTTTTGAAGTCCGGCTTGTCCGGTGGTATCTGGTTAAGGGTATAATTGAGTTGCGCTGCCTGGAGATACCGACCTGCCTACTGGACGGAAAATATTCGAGTTGCGTTATGTCGGGGCACGCTTTGAAGGCCCGCGCCTGCCGACGACGCTGCTGGCCGACCTGTCTGCTTTCCGCGACTTGCTGGTTGCCTACGCCAAGGACCGTTGGCGACAGTCGCATGCCGACCGTGAACGCCTCCCCAAGGGGTTCGACAAAAGCATCTCACTTGACTTGGTCGGGATCGAGGATGGGAGTGCAGTTCCAAAACTCGACTGGAGCCTGGAACAAGCGCAGATAACATTGCCGGGTTTCACGGAAGAGCTCGAAGAGATTGTCGATCAGTCCTTCAAAGACCTGGTCGGCCTGATCGATGGCGCCGGCCAAGACCGCTTCCCTACAGCACTTTCCTCTGAGCACATCCGCGCCCTCAACAAACTCGGCGCCGGTCTACGCGATCAGGAAAGGATCGAGTTTCCAGACCGGCCTGATCCCGAAGGAAACGTTGTCTTTCTCGACAATTATCGCCGAAAAGCCCTCATCACCCATGTACGGGAGACTTACCAGCTCCGCTTCGAAGGAATCGGCGACCTGCGAGGATTCAACGTAGCCGGCTACATTGATGTCCATACCCAGGAATACGGGGAACTGAGGATCGACGTTGACAGTGATCGGATCGCGGCAGAGTTCGACGGGAATATAGGTGCCGCAATTCAGTTCGAGCTCATGATCGAGCTCGATAACAGAGACACTTTCCGCAGCATCATCGATGTCTTCGATGTGGAGTTGATCGACCCGGATCTGGCGGACAATGTGATGCGTTGTATGGAACGATTGACCGATCTCGGGAACCTCCAGGACGGGTGGCACGATGGTGAAGGCTCCGCGCCATCCGACGAAGCCATCAAGGTGGCAAAGACTTTCCTCAGGCAACGTCCCTCGCTGGCTGGAGCCCTTGCAGTTTTTCCGACCCTTGCTGGTGGCGTGCTGTTCGAGTTTGAAGTCCACGGATGGGACTACTCCGTCGAGATTGAAGCCGATGGAGGGCTGGAGTTCTTCGGCATCCAGATCGAAGGTCCGGAGGAGTTGGAGGCAAAACACTTTATGAACGCTGGAGAAGACTTCCTGGCCGAATTCGATGCACGAGTAGGGGTGTAGGTTCCCCGATGGCCATCGAACTATCCGACGACGAGGAAGTACTGTTTCGGCAAGTGCATCCGGGCTTTATGCAGGGTGATGCCCCGTCAAGCCAGTCGTTCATGCCGACCCCGAAAGACGACAACAAGCTCTCCGTTGATCGCTCAGCCCTGACAACGGCCAAGGAGTCTTATGGGCTGTACACCGGCAATGGTTCCGAGTCCGCGGCTGTGTACGGGCTAACCGTAGGAGAGTTTCGCGAACACGACATCCCCTGCACTGAGGATCCGTTGGATGCGAGCGATGGCAAGGCGGCCAATCCGGCTCACGCTCTTGCGAACTATGAAGCTCATGCGCCAAGCCGACAGAAGACGAAGGCTAAACGCCTGAAGCAAAAGGCGCTGGCTCGCGGACGGCTCTATCCCTGATCTAAACGACAGCAGCTCTGTTGACACGGCACCTCTCCGTTGGATACCCTCCGGCGGTTAATGCATCGTCAGGTTGTGGGCCCCTCACCCCGATCCTCTCCTGGAGGGAAAGGGAGCAAAGAAGCTTCTCAGGCTCCCGTCGATTATCGGCAACAATGCCATGAACACCACCCAATCCATCATCCCCAGCACCTGCTGGGAGTGCAGCGCCCATTGTGGCTCCCTCGTGACCGTCGAGGACGGGCGGGTGACGAAGGTGTCGCCTTACCCCGAGCATCCGGCGTCCCTGGGAGCGTTCTGCGTCAAGGGCATTCGCGGCCTGCCGGAGCTGACCTATCATCCGGACCGGGTGCTTTACCCCATGAAGCGCACCGGGCCGCGGGGTGGCGGGCGGTGGCGGCGGGTGTCGTGGGACGAGGCGCTGGACGAGATGGCGGAGGCGATGCTGGCGGTGCGGGAGAAGTACGGCGCTCCCGCGCTGTGCGGGGCGGTGAGCAACGCGCATTTCAGCCGTGGGGTGATGCTGGCGCTGCTGTTGCGGGGGTTCGGGTCGCCCAACTGGATGATGAACCAGGACCTGTGCGGCGGGTGCCGGGCGTTGAGCGACCGGATCACGGGGCTGGCCATCAGCAAGGGCGAGGACATCGACAACACGCGCTGCGCGCTGGTGGTGGGGCGCAATCCGTACGCGGCGGACCCGCCGCAGTGGCAGGCGCTCAAGCGCGCCAAGGCAAAGGGCGCGAGCGTCGTAGTCATCGATCCGGGCGAAACCCCGGCGTCCGCCATGGCGGACCTGTGGATGCGGCCGCGGCCGGGCACGGACGCGGCCATCGGGCTGGCGATGATCCACTGGCTGGTGGAGCACGGGGGCTACGACCGCGAGTTCGTGGAGCGCTGGTGCCACGGGTTCGATGCGTTGGCGGAGAGGGCAGCCCAGTACCCTGCGGAGCGCGCGGCGGAGTTGACCGGGGTGCCGCAAGCGGACATCGAGCGGGCCGCGGAGCTCTACTCCGACGGGCCGTCGTGCTTCGTGAGCGGGCACGGCATTGATGCGTTCAGCGCCGGGGTGCAGACGTTTCGGGCCTTCCATTGCTTGGTGGCCATCAGCGGCAACCTGGACCGCGAGGGCGGCAACCGGCGGGTGAAGAAGCCGGCCGGGTTCACCAACTACATCGAGGTGCTGCACAAGCCCGAGTTCCGGCTGCCCCTGGAAGTGGAGCAGCGGACCATCGGCGCGGACCGGTTCCCGCTGTGGGCGGGCCCCGAGGGCTGGCAGACCTCGTGCCACAACCCGTCGGTGATCGAGGCGGTGCTGAGCGGCAAGCCCTACCCGGTGCGCGCCATGTACGTCAGCGGCGTCAACATCGTGGTGACCTATCCCGACACGCCGAAGACCCTGGCGGCGCTCAAGTCCCTGGACTTCTTCGCGGTGGCCACCCACATGATGAACCCTACCGCCGAGTACGCGGACATCGTGCTGCCCAAGACCACGGGGCTGGAGGACGAGGAGGTGTCGCTGGAGGGGTCCGGGCCGTGCCTGAGCCTGATCCAGCCAGCGGTGGAGCCACTGGGGGAGGCGCGCGGCGACTTCCGTATCGCCCACGACCTGGCCCGTCGCATCGAGGCCCGCGGCGTCGCCGAGGCCCGGCGCTTCATCCCCTGGGAGACCAAGCGCGAGTTCAACGAGTTCCTGCTGGGGGACTGCGGCGTCAGCGTGGAGCAGATGCGCGAGAAGGGCTACGCCAACTTCCCGTTCACCTACGGCGATTTCGAAAAGGCCGGGTTCAAGACCAAGACCGGCAAGGTGGAACTCTATTCCGAGCGCCTCGCCGAGCTGGGGTTGGACCCGCTGCCGGACTACACGCCCACCCGCGCGGAGCGCGAGACGCCCGCGGTGCGCGACGCCTATCCGCTGACGCTGCTGACGGGGGTGCGGGAACGCACCTACCACCACTCGCGGTTCCGCGACCAGGGCTGGGCGCGCAAGGTGTCGCCCGACCCGTGGTTGCAACTGCATCCGGAGACGGCCACGCAGCACCGGGTCGCCCACGACGACTGGGTGTGGGTGGAGACCGCCGGCGGCCCGGGGCGTTGCCGCCTGAAGGTCCGCGTCACCGAGGCCACCCTGCCGGGGGTGGCGCGCACCGGCATGGGCTGGTGGTACCCGGAGGCGGAGGCCCCGCATCGCGGCGCTTTGGAAGTGAACATCAATGCCGCCATGCGCTATGATGGGCCGTGGGATCCGGTGACGGGGTCCGCGGACACCCGCGGGTTGCCGTGCCGTATTGCCAAGGTCGAGAGTTTGTGAGAACACGAAGGGCAGCAACTTCGGAGGAAGACCCATGCTGAACATCGTCAGAGAGCCGGCCGTGCTGAACCAGCCCGTTGTGGACCCCGCGGCCTGGACCGCGGAGGACCTGGATGCCGACCAGAGCTGGATTCACCCGCTGACCGAGAGCGAGATCGCGGATCTGGACGCGGCCGTCGCTCGGGTGGAGGAACGCGGGCTCGACATCCTGGACGTCACCCGGGACGACTTCGTGCTTTCGACGCTGGGGGACCGGCTCGATGAGGTCGCCGACGAGGTGATCAACGGCCGCGGCATAGGGCTCATACGGGGCGTGCCGGTGGAGCGTTACAGCCGCATGCAGGCCGCCATCGCTTTCTGGGGCATCGGCCTCTTCCTCGGCTATCCAGTGTCCCAGAACTCCAAGGGGCACCTGCTGGGCCACGTGGCCGATCTCGGCGGCACTCTCAAGAACCCCAAGCACCGCGGCTACCAGACCCATGACATGCTGCCCTTCCACTCCGACGCCTGCGACGTGGTCGTGCTGATGTGCCTGCACCCGGCCAAGTCCGGCGGCAGCAGCCGCTTCACCAGCACCCTGAGCATCTACAACGAGATGTTGAAACGCCGCCCCGACCTGGTGGCGGAGTTGGCTGCCCCCATCTACCGGGACCGGCGCGAAGAGGTTCCCGAGGGGAAGGATCCGTGGTGGCAGCTCCCGATCTTCAACTTTTACGAAGACTACCTGACCGTGAGCGCGGGAGGCACGTACATCCGCTCGGCCCAGCGGTTCGAGCAGTTGCCGCGCCACACCGAGGAACTCAAGGAGGCGCTGGATCTCTTCGCCAAGCTGAATAACGAGCTGTCGTACGATATGGAGTTTCTGAAAGGGGACGTGCAGATCCTGCACAATCATGTCACCTGCCACTCGCGCACGGAGTTCGAGGACTATCCCGAGCCCGAACGCCGGCGCGACCTGCTGCGCCTCTGGCTCGGCACCCCCGGCGGCCGTCCGCTGCCGCCGGCTTACAACGACCGTTTCGCCCACCTCAAGCCCGGCGAACGCCCTGCGGGCGGCGTCGTGGTGCCCGGCACGATGTACAGCGCGCCGTTGCATCCGGAGTAGGGCGCCGGGCTGGCGCCCCCTCCCGGCCCCTGGATTCCCGCTTTTCAGGCTGTGTCCAAACGTCTTCCGGGCAAGAATCGGCGCCAACCCCCCGAGTCGTCATTCCCGCGGAAGCGGGAATGACGACTCGGGGTGGTGCTGCCGGGTCGTGGCTAGGCGGTGTTTTGACACCGCCTGTTTCGCGGGAATGACGTTCCCTTTGCTCAGTACGGCCGGCAGAGCCGGTTGCGGGCGCCCCAGATGTCGATGCCGCCGGCGATGACGTCGCGGGCTTCGAGCACCAAAGGCTCGTGAGCGTCGACGTAGGGGGCGCCGGGGTAGTTGATGAGCTGGAGCGTTTCGTAGGCGCCGACGACCCGGTCGGCCGCGGGTAGTTCCACCTCGACGTCGCGATTGCCGGTGCTGATGGCGGCGTCGGCGGCCTCTTCGTAATACAGCAGCGGCGCTTCGGTGCCGTCCTTGCCGCCGTACTCGTAGGTGACGAGGACGGTCTTGATGCCTTGCTCCTCGCAGCCTTTCACCGTCAGCATGACTTCGATGAAGGCGTTGCCCGAGCCGGTGCGCGTGATCAGCGCGGCGTCGGCGCCAAGGGAGGCGGCGAGTCCCACCGCGTTCTGGGCGGCGATCTCCTTCTCCTGGGAGGTCTCGAAGCCGATGCGCTCGATGATGACCCCGGCGCAGCGGAAGCGCTGGTCCCTGAGCAGCGCCAGCACCAGGGGCTGGTTCTGCCAGTTCCAGGTGATGGGATGATAGCTCACGGTGCGGATGGTGCCGGGGGCGATGGCGCCGTCGATGAGTTCGTTGGGATGGATGATGGTGGACAGGGTCTCCTGGATGTGGAGGCCGTAATAGGACACGTTGGACGGCCGGTGCTGCGCCTCGGTGAAGCAGCCGATGATGACGACGGCGCGGGGCGGGTCGTCGCCGCGGCTGTCCGGGTCGAAGACCTCCACGTCGTCGGGCGCGAGCCCGGTGGTGGTCTCGGCCACCCTCAACGCCACGCCGAACTGCGCGCGCTGAATGGCCTGATGGGCTTCGAAGGCGGGCAGGCCGTCTTCCAGGTCCAGCGTCATGACCAGGTTCACCAGGGAGGCGAACGGGGTCATGTCGGCGCCCGGCCCCCACATGTCGAGGATGGCGCTCCGCTGTGAGGTGGTGCCGGTGCGGACGGTGCCTTCGTAGGCCACGGCCGTGGCCAGCGCCATGCCTGAGAGCCGGTGCGTGCGCCCGGTGCCCACCGGCGCCACCGGCCCGAGGATTCCCGGAAACACCTGTCCCGTGCCCGCGGTCTTGATGCGCGGCTCCACCACGTCGCGGATGCCCGTGACCCGCGCCTTCTCGCCCGGGCGCACCACGTCGAAGCGCGCGGAACGCACCCGCGGGTCCTGCTCCGCCAAGGCGGCGAGACCTTCGGCGTCCACCTCCAGAACCCCGGAGGAAAAGCGCGTCTCGCGTCCGAGGCGAATCTCGTGCACGCGGTACTCGGCGAGTTCAAGGCCGCTCATGACGTTCCTTCCCCTATCCGTGGCGCCACAACGTCAGTGCATGTGCTGGCCGCCGTCGACGCTGATGGACTGGCCGGTGACGAAGTCGCTGTCGTCGGACGACAGGAAAACCACCGTGCCCACCAAGTCGTCCGGGTACTGGTCCCGCTGGAACGCGCGGCTCTTGCGCCGGTTCTCCAGTTGCTGGGGGGTGGTGACGCCCTGCTGGTTGTCGCCCGAGATGGTGAGGCCGGGCATGATGGAGTTGACGTTGATCCCGTCGGGGCCGATCTCCCGCGCCAGCGCGCGGGTGAAGCCGAGCACGCCGGCCTTGGAGGTGACGTAGTGCAGGAACATCGGCGTCCCGCCGAGGATGGTGCCCGAGGAGATGTTGATGATCTTGCCCTTGCCCTGTTCCTTCATGGCCGGATAGACCGCCTGCACGCACAGGAACAGGCCCTTGACGTTCACCGCCATGACCCGGTCCCACTCGTCCTCGGGGATCTCCATGAAGGACTTCTTCGTGAGCGCCGTGTAGAGGCCGGCGTTGTTCACCAGGATGTCGATGCGCCCGTACTCCTTCAGCACCGCGTCCGCCATCTCGCGGGTCTTCTCCGGCGAGGAGACGTCCACGGCCACGGGGATGGCCTCGCCGCCGTCCTTGTTGATCTCCGCCGCCACCTGCGTGGCTGCCTCCACCTGGATGTCGGCCACGGCCACCTTGGCGCCTTCCTGCGCCAGCGCCTTGGAATAGGCCCGGCCGATGCCGATGCCCCCGCCCGTCACGATCGCCACCTTTCCGTCCAAACGCATGATGAAATCCTCCTTGCTTGTGCCTGTGTTCCCCGGCCCCACTCCCCACCTGGATTCCCGCCCCCGATCGGGTCGAGGGCAAGCCCCCCAACCCTGCCCGTGCCCTCACAACCCATACAACTCCACCGCCGTCTTCCACAGCACCCGCTCCGCGTCCTCGTCCGAAATGCCCGAGTCCCGGACGACCTTGAGCCTCGCCGGGTACAGCGGCTCGGGCACCTCGACGCATCTCCAGGTGGGCGACCAGTCGGTGCCGAACATGATGCGGTCGGCGCCGATGGTTTCCACGGCCCGGCGCAGGTGCTCCGCCGTCGTGGAAGTCGTATCGAAATACACGTTGGGGTTGCGCATGGCAACGATCAGGGCCGACTCGAAGTAATGCTGGATGGCTCGGCCCATCTTGGTCAGCACGATGGGCACGTCGGGATAGCGTCCGGCGATCTCGTCCACGTATATCGGGTCGGCGTAGTACATCCGCCCGGGGAACTGGGTCCAGCCGGTGGCGATCAGCAGCGGCACCCGGTACACGGTCAGGGACTCCATTATCGGGCGCAGGTCGTCGGCGATCTTCACCGGATGCGTCTCCGTCGTGAAGGGGCCCCCGTGGGATTCGCCGATGCCCTTGAATCCCAGCCGCTCGATGCGGTCCGCGATCAGCCCGGGCGCCGCCGCCCGCAGCGCCGGCGCGTTCTCCCACACGCCGTTGCCCGAGTAGTCTTCCCCCAGGCTCGCCAGCCCGTACAACCGGTCCGGGTACCGGGCCACGGCGGCCGCGGTCTTCTCGTCCTTCTCGTCGGGAGTGTCGCAACCCCCGGTGGTCATGATCAGCGCCTTGTCCACCCCGTACCGGTCCATGTCCGCGATCAACTCGTCCACGTAGTCCACCAGCGGCTCGGTGTCCCGGGCTCGGTACAGCTCGGGATGGTTCCGCCGGAAGCCGATCAGGTCCGGGACGCTACGGATCTTGCCGCGCAGATCCCGGTAGGAAGGCGGCCCGAACGGGTGACAGTGGACCTCGACGATCATGCTTCTCTCTTCTCGCCGCGGGGCCGATTTCACGGCATGGGCCGCTACGAATCGCCCGGCATCATGTGCCGGCAACGCACCGCCTCCGCCAGCAGATCGGTGACCAGGAACGCCTCCATGAGGTCACGACCGCGGGCTACCGTGCCGTGGCCCCGCAGGATCACCACCGGGTGGTCGCGCAGCGCCTGCGCCACCGGTTCCGGGTCGGCGACGGTCGGCCCTTCATGGGCGATGACCGGTACGCGGCCCAGACTGTATTCCTCTTCGAAGCTCAACGGTACGAATTCCTCGATGCCGCTGCAACCGGCGATGATCTCGGGCGGATGGACGTGGACCACGGCGCGGGTGTCGGTGGCGGCGTAGACGGCAAGGTGGAGCGGGGTCTCGCTGGAGGGTTGCCGGCCCGGCCGGACGGCTTGGCCGCCGGCGTCGATCTCGACGATGTCCGCCGCCTTGAGGAATCCCAGCGGGGCTCCGCTCGCCGTCACCAGGTAGCGGTCCCGGCCGAAGCGGCAACTGAGGTTGCCGCCCCATCCGCTCACGAGGCGGCGTTCGAAGAGCTTCTCGCCCCAGCGGATGATCTCGGCCCGCGAGCCTTTCGGACCCTGTGCCATGGACTCACCCCCGCTCCCGGGTCGCTAATTCCAAATACCAAGTCCGGCGCCCTGCAAACCACGGAACGGCGGAGGCTGGCGCCCCCGGTCAGAGCCACTCCGCCGCCTTGAGGGCGATCTCCATGGCACGCTTCTCGGCCTCACGGGCCGACGGGCCGTGGAAGCCGAGCTTTCCGGTGACGCACTCGTCGGAAACCGCGAGGACGGCGCCGGCCCTGGCGCCTTTGACCTGGGCCACCGTGAGGAACGCGGCGGTCACCATGTCGATGGCGGCGATGCCCTGTTGCTCCAGGTCGGCCAGCAACTCCGGCGTCTCCCGGAACAGCGCGTCGGTGGTGAATACGCGGCCGTGGTGCACGGGTACGTCGAGGCTCTCGGCCGCGCGCGTCAACGCTTCCACCACGAGCGGGTGGCATACGGTGTCGAAGTCGTCGGGGACGTAACGCGGGCTGGCGCCGTCGCCGCGCACGGCGCCGGTGGCGATGACGACGTCGCCCAGCTTGACGCCTCCCTGCAGCGAGCCGCAGCTTCCCACCCGCACCAGAGTCTCCACGCCGGCGGCGCACAGCAGCTCCGTGGTGATGGCGGTGTCCGCGGAGTACCGCCCACCGTTGCCCACCGTGACGCGGCGTCCGCCCAACGTGCCGGTGTGCATCTCGTAATCCTGGAAGGCGAGGGTCTTTTGCGGGTCCTCGATGGCGAGCCGCAGCCGCGCGGCCCGTTCGCGCGGGCCGGGTACCAGGGCCAGCTTTCCCATGGCGCCGGGCTTGACTCCGAGCCGGGCGAGCATACCCTCCGCGGTGATGTGGGGCTCACTCCTCATGGCACATGAATTGGCGCGACCGGTCCCGGCGGCACGTCCACGGCACGCCCCAGCCGCAGCAGGATCAACCGGAAGGCGTCCACCTCCCGGTCAAGTCCCCGTCGCACGGCTTCGGTGTAGATCTCCGCTTGGTGGCGGTAGTCGTCCATGAGCCGGCCCATGTCGTCGTCCGTGACCTGGTCCGTCTTGTAGTCCGCCACGTAGAGCCGCCCGTCGCGCTCGTAGACCAGATCGATGACGCCTTCCATGACCTGCCCGTTCCAGGGCATGACGAAGGGTATCTCGCGTCCCAGGATGCGCGCGGACCGAAGCTCGTCGTAAACCGCGGAGCCCAGCAGGGCAGTCCAGATTTTCTTCAGCTCCGAGACGACTACCCGCTTCTCTGCCGCGGGGAGGGCGGGCGCATGCTTGGCGACGGCTTCGTCAAGGTCTTCTTCGACGCGGGTGGTCTGGAAGTTCCAGTGTTCGAGCACCCTGTGGGTCAGCGTTCCGAGTACGAGCGCGGTGTCGCGCTCGAGGCCGTCGGCCTCGGGCGTGCTCCCAGCACGGGGCTGCCCCGTGTCCGTTTCCGCCGCCTCTCCGGCGGCCTTGAATCGGGTGGGAGTGAGGAACTGCGGGGTTTGGCGGCGGGCTTCGCAGTCTTCCCATCGCCGCCGCCACAGGTCTTCGTACCACGTCCAGTCCTCTGCGTCCGGCGGCGCCGGCTGTCGGCCGTGGCGTTCCTCGGCCCCTGCGTCCTCCACCACCACTTCGACTTCCATCTCGCCCGGGTCGCAGGGGACGATGCCGGGCCCGGCCTGGGCGAGGTTGACGCCGGTGGCCTGGTCCAGCATGGCCAGCAGGCTGTCGCTCGGAGCTCTTGACGCCCGGTCCCTTTCAGCGAAGGAAATGACCAACCGCTCACGCGGCCGGGTCATGGCCACGTAGAGCAGCCGGCTGCGCTCGTACGCCTCCCGCTGGCGCCGTTTCGCATCGAGAAAGACGCCTGCGAGGCTCGACGTCTCGCCGATGCGCAAGCCCGTCAGCCCCGTGGCCCAGTCGCGCCGCGCTTCGGCCTCCAGGGACCGGTTGCCGCCGGTGCCGCCCATGGCGTCCACCAGCACCACCATGGGAAACTCCAGGCCCTTGGCGCGGTGGATGCTCATGATCCTGACGGCGTCGAGGGTCTCTTCCTCCAGCGGGCTCTCGGGCTCGTTCTCCCTGTCCAGGACCCGGTGTTCCAGCTCGGCGACGACGTCCTTGAGGGTGCCGCTGCCTTCGGCGCTGGTCTCCTCGGCCACCAGCCGTATCTTCTCCAGGTTGGCCACGGCCTGCTGGCCCGCCCCCGTGCTCGCCGCCAGGACGGACAGGGGCAGTTCCCTGAAGACCCGCTCCACCGCTTGTCCGGCCTCCAGGAAACGCACCTCGCGGTGCAGGCGGTCGAGGCGCCGATAGAGGTCCAGGGTCGTCCCGGGCAGGTCTACCCAGCGGTGGTCGGCCGCCGCGCGGTAGCCGAGGAGGCTCTTCTTGCTCAGCTCGTAGATCTCGACGTCGTCGTGCCCGCCCAGCGGCGAGCGCAGCACTCCCACCAGCGCCAGGCGGTCATGGGGGTTGTCGATGGCGCGCAGCAGATTGACCGTGTCGACCACTTCCTGGGTGGCGTAGAAGTCGCGTTCGCCCTCCACGACGTAGCCGATGCCGCGCCGGCGCAGCGCTTCCAGGTAGACCTGCACGTTGGTGAGAGCGCGCAGGAGAAAGGCGACGTGGCCGGGTTGCGCGGGCACGAGAGCGCCGTCCGGGCGGTGGAGGTGCGTGCGGCCGAGGACCTCCTCGTCGAGCCACCGGGCCAGGGACTCCGCCTCCAGCCGGCGCGCGGTTCCGGCATTCAGCTTGCCGTCCGCCGCGGTGGCCCGGCGCAGCCGCACCGGCCTTGAATCCGGCCCGGATGACGGGTCCCTCCGATGTTGCTCGGCCGGCGCTACGCCAAGCCTGTCCTGAGCGTTGCCGAAGGGCCTGTCCTGAGTCTGGTCAAAGGGCTTGTCCTGAGCCGGTCCGAAGGGCTCGGAGTGAACGGCGTTGGCCTCCGCCGCGGTCTCAAGGCCGGGCTGGAGCGGGATGTACTCCGGCTGAAGACCGGGTTGCTCCCGGATCAGGTTCTGGAAGACGCCGTTCACCACGTCGAGGATGCGGGCGTCGCTGCGGAAGTTGGCCGTCAGCGGGTAGCGGATCCCGCCTTGGGCTACGATCACTTCCTGGATGACCTTCAGGTAGGCTTCGATGTCGGCGCCGCGGAATCCGTAGACGGATTGCTTGGGGTCCCCCACCACGAAGAGCTTGTCCGGGGCCAGGCGAATGTTGCGCCACGTCGCCGCGCGTTGAGAGTGCTTCTCGCACAGCCACAAAAGGATTTCGTACTGGAGCGGATCGGTGTCCTGGAACTCGTCCACCAGGATGGCCTTGTAGCGGTCCTTCAGCTCTTCGCGGATGCGCGGGTGGTCGCGCAGCAGGTCGCGGGCGCGCACCAGCAGGCCGTCGAAGGTCACCAAGCCCTTGCGCGTGAAGTCGGCGCGGCACTGCCGCGCAAAGGGCGTCAACAGGGTGCAGAGCCGATCCATCTGGCCGCGGTCGACCTGGGCCAGTGCGCCGGCGGCCTTCACGACGGCGCGGGCGCGTTCGAGATCGTCCTCGTTCCATCCTCTCACGCGGGATGGGTTGTGGTGCAGAAGGCTCAAGTCGTCGGGGTCGACGGAAACGGCTTCGGCGGGAGCCGAGTGTATCGATTGGATCACCTTCCGCGCCACCGCCAGTGCCTGCTCGTTCTTCCGCTGTTCCGGGTGACGCGCCATGAGATCCGTTACGGTTTCATCCAGATCGCCCAGCCACTTCCCAAGGACGTCCGCGGAGTCACCGGATGCGTCGTTGCGCCGGATTCCCTCCACATCCACGTTCTCCGCGCACAGGCCCCGCGCCAACTCGCCGATCTGTTCCAGCGGGAAGCGCGCCAGGACCTGCTTCCATTCCCCGGTCCTCGGCCCGGCGCTGGACAGCTCACCGTCGAGCCACAGGCCCCAGGAGGTGTCGAAGTGCCGCCGCAATAGCCGTTCGTCACCTTCGCGGAACCCGGGGTCGAGCCCGGTCTCCAGCGGGTAGAGCCGGAGCAGGGACGCGGCGAAGCCGTGGATGGTGCCGATCTGGGCCCGCTCCAGCTCCGCCAGCGCCTTGTGTGCGTGGCCGCGAACATCGTCCGGCGTGAGTCCGTATCGGCCGCACAGGGCATCGATCTCTTCCGTCCCGGCATCCTGCGGCGACCGCGGCGGGGTCGCCCCGGTCCCGGCCAGGGCTTCCAGCCGGTCCCGCAGACGCGCCTTCATCTCGTTGGCCGCCTTGTTGGTGAAGGTCAGGGCCACCAGCTCGGTCACGCCTACCGGCGCGGGCTCCCGGCGCATCAGCAGGTTGACGCAGCGCTCCACCAGCAGGGTCGTCTTGCCGGTGCCGGCGCCCGCGGTCACCACCACGTTGCGGTCGAAGGTGGTGGAGGCCAGCCGGCGTTCGCGATGGTCCGCGGGCGGAGTCGTCATGACGTTCCGGTCTCCCCCGTGACCTTCATTTGCCGGATACGCGCCAGCGCTTCCGCCGCGGGATGTCGGGTGGCGCGCGAGACCGACGGGAAGTGGTCCTTGCGGCAGATCTCCGATACCTGGCAGAAGCGGCAGTAGTCGCCTTTCACCAAGGGGAACTCGCCGTCGCGCATGCCCCTCAACAGGCGCGCTACCGTTTCGCGAATCTTCGCGCCCGCGGGCTCTCGCCACGACTGTCCCGATAGCTCTTTCGCGACCAGCGGCCCGTCTTCCCAGCGCGGCGCCAGGAAGTACCAGGCCGCGTCGATGGCGTCCGCGCCGGCCGCTTCCCGGCCGATCTCATTGCCGGCGGCCAGCAGCAGGTAGATAGGCAGTTGCAGCCTGCGCGCCTGGAGCGCGGCGCGCACGGGGTCCTTGTCCACCGCCCCGGGTTCCTTGCCGCTCTTGTACTTGTAGTCGATGACCCGATAACGGCCGCCGCGCGCATCGTGATCGACGCGGTCGAGCCGGCCCTGAAGCGGGAGCCCGCGCAGATCCTCCGGCCAGTCGGCATTCAGTTGCGCGGTGAGGTCCTTTTCAAATCCCACGGGGAGGAAGCCCGACCTCGCCATTTCCTGCCGGTCCGCCCGCACGGCCTCGCGCAGCATGGCCAGCAACTCCTCCTTGGCCGCTTCCCACACGGCCGGATAGCCCGTGGGGCTGCGTTCCTCGAAGGCGGACAGGACCCGGGCGGCGGCGCTGTCGAGCCACCCGCGCCAGCCGTCCCCGAGGGCGCGGTCAAGGTCTTCGTAGAACGCCTGCAGGATTTCGTGACAGATCTGTCCCTGCTCCAGCGCCTGGATCGGTGCGCTCCACTCGGGCCGCTCCAGCCGTTCCAGGCGCAGCACGCGGCCAGCGAAGTACTGGAAGGGGCAGCGCCCGTAGGCCTCGAGTGTCGTCGGCGAGATCCGGCGCTCCAGGAGCCGGTCCCACGCTTCCGGCAGCGGGCCGGTGACGCCGTCGAACGGTCCCGGGGCGCCGGCGCCGTCGTTGAGGGCGCGGATGGCCGCCAGGCTCTTGTCGAGGTTCTCCATGGACGCGCCGGCGATGCGCGCGTGCGTGCGCGGGTCCTCGCCGCTCAGCGCCCGGCGCACGGCCAGTTCCTCGGGCAGGAGCCACCGGGGGTCGTCGAAGGGCGGCGTGCCGCGCTTGCCGAGGGCGCTCTTGGGAATGGAGCGGGACTCCATGCCGCCGCCGTCCGTGTCCGCGGCGGGAGCTACCGCGCGGAGGTACCACGACGGAGCCAGCGCGCGCCCGGCCGCGTCGGCCCGCGGCCACGTGCAACAGAGGCGCTCGTCGGCCGCGCCCGACAGCAGGGCGAACAGCAGCCTCTCTTCGTCGTAGCCCGCCAGCTTCGAGGAGATCTTGTAGCCCAGCACGGTTTCCAGCACGCGCCGGGCGCGGTCGGGCAGGAACGGGTCTTCCCGGATGGTGCGCGGGAATACGCCCTCGTTCATGCCCACGAGGAAGAGGGCACGGAACGGGATGCCCCGGGCCGCCCCGGCGTCCAGCACCTGCACGCCCGGCACGGGAACGCGCATCGGCGCCACCGAGGCCCGGTCCAGGGACTTGCGCAGGGCCGCGACGAAGTCCGGCAGCGCCACCCTCCCACCGACGGCGTCCAGGGCCGCCAAGCCGGCGAAGACGTTGTCGATGGCGCGGGTCACCTCGGCCTCGCCGTCATCCGGACCCGGAATCAGGAAGCGGTCGAGGAGCGCGCGCCAGCGGGCCGCGAGATCGGACCAGGCGGCTTCCCGCGGCAGGGCGTTCAGCTCCGCGTGCAGGGCCTCGACCGCGTCGAGCAGCGCGCCGAGTTGTTCCGAGTCGACGCGAAGGCGCCGGCCTTCCTCTTCCTCGTCCACGAGGTTCAGTTCGAGCGGCGTGTCGCGGTAGCGTTCCAGGCGCCGCCACTCGCCCAGGCCGCGGCCGATGCCCAGGGATCGCGTGGCCACGTCCCAGAGCTCGGGCCGAGGCTCGGTCCGGCTGCCGAGGACCCCGGCGAAGTTGAAGTGATGGGACGCGAGCAGGTCGATGACCGCGGCGCGCGGGTAGTCCCGGACCGGGAGGTCCAGCAGCGCGAGCACGGCCCGGACCCGCTGGGAGCGGTGCAGGGGCTCCCGCGCCGGTGTGTGGAAAGGGATGCCGTGGGCGGGGAAGATCTCCCGGATCCAGGGCAGGTAGGGGTCGAGGGTGCGCGCCACCACTCCGGCTTGCCGGAAGTCGAGCCCTTCCTCCTCCACGAGGCGGAGCAGGTGCTTGGCCACGGTGAGGACCTCGTCCCGGGGGTTGGCGCAATCGAGGACTTCGCGGCGGGGCGGAGTTCCCGGCCTCGGAAGGCCGCCTCCCCCGATGACGGATCCGTTCGGTTTCGGGTGGCCCGGCGCGTCCGGTTCCGGGCCGCTGGAGGCTGTGCCGCTGCCCGCACCGCCGCCCAGCAGGTCCACGACATCGTCCGCCCCGGCCAGGCCGCGCAGGTAGCGGTCGAAGAAATCTTGGGCGAAAGACCAGTCGGGATGCCCCTGGGCGAGGGGGTAGAACAGGGTCACCGGATGGTGGGCGGCGATGCTCTGGAAGAGTTCCAACTGCGTCTGGGTCAACTCGTAGAAGCCGTAGTAGCAGATGCGCGCGAACTGCCCGAGCCAGCGCGACAGCGGAGCCTCCAGTCCCGCCAGGCCGTCGAGGTCCTGGCGATCTTGCGCCCGCCACTCCGGGAAGCGGTGTGTCACTTCCCGGTGCAACTCGAAGAGCCCGTGCAGCGCGTCACGGTCCCGACCGGCGAAATGGTCTTCGCGCAGTGCGTCCAGCGCCAACTCCGGGTCCACCATGGCGTCCTTGAGGTCGCGCAGGCATTGCCACAACGCGGCGCAGCCCCCCTCGTTCTCGGCGATGTGCGCGAACCGCCTGTGTGCCGGGAGCACGCGTTTCAGCGCCTCCTCCATGAAGGTCTCGTCGCGCAGGGTCGGCTTTTCCGGTCCGTGGGCCTCGTGAAACAGGTTCAGCGTGACTTGGGAAAAGGTGAGGATGTGGGTGTTCAGAAGGTGGAGGCCGTGCTCGTGAGCGAGCAGGGTCTTGACCCGCCGGCGCAGCGTCTCCGAGGGCACCACCAGCAAGAGTGGGGTGAGCCGGTCGCGCGCGCGCCGGCTTCGGACCTCGCCGGCGAGGGCGTCTTCCAGGTGTGGGTGATAGGGGCCGAGAACGATGTTCATGGAGCCGCCGGAACGCGGAATCTCCAGGGAATGTGGCAGACCCGCCGCTCATTGCCAAGGTCGTTGGGGCGCTGATAGTCTTGATGGTGTGAGAGTCCACTTTCTCGGGTCCGGGGACGCCTTCGGCAGCGGCGGCCGGAACCAGACCGCGTACCTCCTGGAGGATCGGTCGCACCTGTATCTCCTGGACTGCGGCCCCTCGACCTTGCCGGCCCTCAGGCGCGCCCGCCTGGACCCGGCGAACCTCGACGCGGTCATCCTGAGCCACCTGCACGGCGACCACTTCGGCGGGTTGCCCTTCTTCTTCATCCACTACCTCTACGACCAGCCGCGTACGCGTCCGCTGCAGATAGCCGGGCCGCCGGGCACCGAAGAGCGTGTGCGCGCCCTCATGGAGCTCATGTACGGCAAAAAGGAGCTGCCCTTCGCCGTCTTCTCCGAGCTTCAGCTCGACACCGTCACCGCCGTGGCCGGCGCCGAGGTGCTGGCCTTCCGTGTGCCGCACCAGACCGACGCCGTTTCCCTGGGACTCAAGGTGACGGCGGCGGGCCGCACCGTGCTTTTTTCGGGCGATTCGAGCTGGACGGACCAGTTCGTCACGCACAGCCGCGGCGCGGACTTGTTCATCTGCGAATGCTGCTACTACGACGACACGTCCGCCTCACACATGAGCTACGTGCAGATCGCCGCCAACCGCGACCGCCTCCATTGCAAGCGGCTGATCCTGACGCACATGGGGGAGGAGATGCTGGCGCGGCGGCCGTCGCTGCCGGTACGGACCGCGGAAGACGGGTTGGTGGTGGATCTTTGAGGCCGGTTCCGGCGGGGAGTGGAGGCGCGCTGCGCGGGCGCGCCTCCACGTGGCTCACATGCCGTCTTCGACCGGTGGCGTGTAGAACGTGAAGTCGCCGGCGTCGAGGTCGCTCGCGGAAACGCCCGTGAGCCGGATGATGTCTCCGCCTTGCGCCGAGAGGTCGATGACGGTTTCGGTGTCGGCGGGCAATATGCGCAAGGCGCTGAAACCGGAGATCCGGGTGAAACCGCTGAGGTCGATCTTGTCCTCATTGGGGGCAAAGTCGGTGATCGTGTCCGCACCGTGGCCGGGTGCGAACACGAATGTGTCCGCGCCTGTGCCGCCGGTCAGAACATCCGGGCCCGGGCCGCTGACGAATTCTTCGTCGATCGGCGCCGTGTAGAACGTGAAGTCGTCGGCGTCGAGGGCGCTCGTGGAGACGCCCTTGAGCCGGATCGTGCCTCCGCCATTTGCCGAGAGGTCGATGACGGTGTCGGCACCGGACACCGACAACTGCACGGCGTCGAAATCGGCGATCTCGGTGAACCCGGTGAGGTCGATGTTGTCCACGTCGGGGGTAAAGTCGGTGATGGTATCGTCGCCGTGGCCGGGTGCGAACACGAACGTGTCCGCGCCCTCTCCGCCGATCAAGACATCGCGGCCCAGGTTGCCGACGAGCGTGTCGTCACCGTCATTGCCGATGATCGTGTCGTTGCCGCCCCCGGTGTCGATGTAGTCAGGCCCGGAGTTTCCCTCTACGTGCTGGCTCGCGTACTCTCCCTTGGGCCAGACCGTTTCGCTGGTCGTGCTCGGGACGACGTGCTGCTGTGTATGCGTGACGAAGACGAAGTCGGATGCATCGAGGTCGGTGGCCGCCACATTCTGAAGTCTGAGGGTGCCGCCGCCGTACTGCGTCAGGTCGATGACCGCGTCGTCACCGTCGGCTTCGATGGTGAGTTGTCGGAAGGTCCTGATGTCGAGCAAGCTGACGTCGATGCGGTCTTCTCCCGAGACAAAGTCCGTGATCGTGCTGGTACCGTGTTGCGAGTCCACCAGGAAGGTGTCCAACCCGCCGCCACCGGTGAGGGTATTGGTGCCGCCGCCGCCGTAGAGCAGGTTGTGACCGTCTCCCATGACGGCGACGTCATCGCCGGGAGTTCCTATGTACTGCTTGCCGTAGTTCAACAAGAACTGGTCAAACCCCGCCGTTGCCGAATAGAATGTGAAGTTGTCCGCGCTCAACGCGGTGGAGGCAACGCCTAGCAGGCGAATCGTGCCGCCTCCGTGCGCCTCGAGGTTGATCACGGAGTCGGCGCCATCGGCGGAAATGCTCAGACTGCCGTAACCCGCGATGTCGGTGAACAGAGCCAGGTTGATGAGGTCTTCACCGGGTCGGAAGTCGGTGATCGTATCGTTGCCGTCGCCGGGTCCGAACACGAACCTGTCAGCGCCGGCTCCGCCGGTCAGTGTGTCGTCGCCGGCCTCGCCGATCAGGGTGTCATCCCCGGCCAGTCCCGAGATTATGTCGTTGCCGCCACGGGTATTGATCCAGTCCCTTCCGCCTCCTCCTTCGATGCTCTGATAGGAGGTGTCCCGTGCGTTGAGGATCATGGAGGCACCGCGGTTCGAGTCGGTCAGCTTGATGTAGGTTACGGTCGGCTTGGGGACGAAGGCGAAGTCGGATGCATCCAGGTCGCTTGCCGTGACGTGCTCGAGTCTCACCACGCCCCCGCCGAATTCGGTCAGATCGATGACCGCGGTGGTTTCGTCCGCCGTGATGGTCAGTTGGTCGAAGCTCTTGATGCCGAGTTGGGCGACGTTTATGACGTCGTTTCCCCGGGCGAAGTCGGTGACCGTGCTGGTGCCGTGGCCGGGCTGTATCCAGTACTCGTCGTTCCCCAGGCCGCCGGTTATCGTATTGGTCCCCCAACTCCCTTCGATGATGTCGTCACCGCCGCCCGCGTCAATGACGTAGTCGTTGTAGTTCATGAACCCCGTCAGGAAGATCTCGTCCACTTCGGTCAGTGTGACCTCGATCGCTTGCGTGGGCTCGTACCTGAAGTCGTCCGCGTCGAGGACATCCAGGGCAACGCCTTGCAGGCGGATGAGGCCGCCCCCGTGTGCCGTGAGGTCGAGCAGGGTGTCGTTTCCGTCGGCGGTGAGCGTCAGTTGGTTGAAGCGCTTGATTTCCGTGAACGCGGCCAAGTCGATGATGTCTTCATCCGGAGTGAAGTCCGTTACGATGTCGTCTCCGTGTTCGGGTTCGAATACGAAGACGTCCTTGCCGGTCCCGCCGGTCAGAGTATCGTCGTGTTTTCCACCGTTCAGCCGGTCGTCGCCGCCCCCGCCGCTCAGGATGTCCAAACCGCCCCCTCCGTAGAACCCGTCCTCGTCGTCCCCTCCGATGAACTCCTGGCTCCGGGGGTCTTCATCCGAGAACGATATGGTGAGGGGGCCGTGCTCGGCGGTGAAACGCGGCAGCGCGGTCGTCTCAAAGACGAAGTCGGACGCGTTCAGATCGCCGGCCGCGACGTTTTCGAGCCTTACGGTACCGCCCGCGAACTCCGTGAGGTCGATGACCGCGGCGGTCCCGTCGGCCGTGATGGACAGTTGGGAAAAGCTCCTTATGGCGAGGCGGGAGACATCGATGACATCCTCGCCCCGGGCAAAGTCCGTGATCGTGGTGTCGTCGTGGAGCTGCAAGGGAAGGTTGCCCCACATCATGCCATCTACGATGTACTTGTCCGACCCGTCGCCCCCGGTCACGAGGTTGTTGTCGCGACTCAACGTGACGGTCTCGTCCCGGTCTGTACCGACCACGAAGCCGCCGTTGTACGACGACGAGATTTCCAGTGGGCGGGCCGCCCTGGCCAGTATGAAGTTGGAAGACCGCAGGCTGCTTGCCGCGACGTTCTCCAGCCGGATAGTGCCGCCGCCGAACGCGGTCAGATCGATCACGGCGGTCGTTCCTTCCGCCGTGATGGACAGTTGGTCGAAGGAGGTGACGCCAAGGCGGCTGAGTCCGATGAAGTCCTCACCCGCGGTATAGTCCGTGACCGTAGTGGTGCCGTGCCCCGGCCAAGCATACACCACGTCGTACCCGGCACCAAGGGTCACCGTGTTGGTGCCGCCGCCGGCATAGACCAAGTCGTGGCCGCCGCCCATGTCGATGGTGTCGTCCGCGGTGTCGCGTTCGTCGGCAAAATGAAAATCGTGGGCGTCCGTGTAGGTGAAATTGTTTCTCGTGTCGCTGGTGGGCATGGCTTGTACTCCCTTCCCACACAATGTGCATCGGTCCATGAGCACCGTGGGGTCAGGTTTTCCACATGAGTTTCCAAAATCGGGGAATAAATGCAAAAACACAAAAAGTCAAGGATTATTACAAAAAACATATCAAACCCATCGTGTTCCAGAAACCGGGAGATGGCCACATCCGGGTGTTTGAGCGTGGCGGCGCAGGGTCGGCGCAGCTTGACAACCCGCCGGCCGTCTCCTACAAACCCGCCATGCCCAAAGTCACTTTCATGCCCCTGGGACAGAGCTTCGAGGTTGAGGACGGCACCACCATCCTGGTGGCGGCGATACGCAACGGGGTCAAGCTGCGCCACGATTGCACCGAGGCCATCTGCGGCACCGACAAGGTGAAGATCCTGGCCGGCCAGAACAACCTGAGCCCCATGGACGACAACGAAGAGCTCACGCTGTCCATGCTCGAGTCGGACGCCGCCGACCGCCTGGGCTGTGTCGCCAAGGTGCTCGGCGACGTGATCGTGGAGATTCCCGCGGAGTAACGGGAGCTCCCGCCTCGAAAAGCACTCCCCTACGACTTCCATCCCTGGGCCAGGCTTTGCCGTCTTGCGTCGTCGTCCAGCACCTGTGCGCACGATTCCCAATCGACGGGCTTGACCTCGTGGTAGCGGATCTCGAACGGGTGCTTCTCCGGCACCATGTCGATGGTCTTTCTCGCTTCCTCCAACTGACCCAGGGCGACTTGGATCCAGACGTCTTCGAGCGTGTCCGGCAACTGCCCGAATAAGCCGGAGATGTCTTGCAGACGTTGCGAGAGGAGTTGATGCACACGATCCTCCACCGAGCCCGCGTAACGCAGGTTGTAGACATCGACTTCGGGGCGAACCTGCCCAATGCGCTGAATACGGCCCTTGCGCTGTTCGAGGCGGGAGGGATTCCAGGGTAGGTCCAGGTTGATAAGGGTACCCAATCGTTGCAGGTTCAGCCCTTCCGATGCCGCATCCGTGCCAAGGAGCAACCGCAGTTCGTCCCGGCGCACGGCGTCCTTCAGGGCGTCGCGATTCCGGCGTTCGAAAATACCGCCGCGCATCGCGCCCGAACGGTTCACACCCGCGTAGATACCGATAGTCTCGTCCGGCAACTCACGCGTAAGCTGGTTGGCCAGCCACCACACCGAGTCGTAATATTGACTGAAGACGATGCAGCCGCGCTCCAGCCAACCGTCGTCCACAAGCAGACGCGTGACGGCGGCGGCCTTCGGATCCTGATGCCGGTTCGCTTCCATCGCCTGGGCGAGCCGCGAGAGCACTTGGCGTTCCTCGTTCGTCAGGGTGCCAAGCCGGTCATCCTTCTCCTCGTCATCGTGGTCATCGTCGTCAAGTGCTTCCCACCCGTTAAGGATCCTCGTGACTGTGAGGAGTCCCGCCTCGATAGTGCTGCCCAGGCGGCGCAGCAACATGGTGCGGAAAAATCCGGTGTTCGAGCGCTCACCCAGCAGCTTGCAGAAGTCCTCCGCGAGAGCGTAGGCGTCCTCCAGGAACGGCGGCAGCTTGATTGCGTCATCGTCCGATTCGCCGTGCAGCCGAATCCTTACGGGCGCGAGGTAGGGCTCGCCCGTGCCGGGATCGACGGTGCTTTCCAGATACTCCCGGGTGCGCCTGACAATTGTGCGGATATAGGGATTGTGGCGCTCGATAAAGCGTTCGAATCCGTTTTCGATCCGCTGCCTGTCGGGTGGACGCAATGCCTCCACCGCTCTCCCCGGCGCATACGCATCGTCGTCCGACAGGGAAAGCGACCGGCGCAACATCTCGAAGTCCTTGTCCTCCGTGCGCGGCGGCAGGGGATTGCGGATCCACTCCCAACGCTCGTGGAAATCGACAGGTGGTGACGCCTTGCCCAGAAGCATGTCGAGAGACCCTTGTGGCCGGCGCCAGCGGCTTCCCGGAGCCCCCAGTACGGCTTCCGAACCTCGCGCCAGTGCATCGAGGAGATCGTAGGCCTCAATGGGATGGAGTTGCACCGGCGTTGCGGTGGCGAGCAGCAGGCTTTTCGTGCGCGGCGAAATCCGTTGCAGAAAGTGCAGAAGATTGTTCGGCTTGGCTGATGCCCACGGTTGGTTCATGCGGAAGTTCCGGCGCCGTGCTCTGTGGGCTTCGTCCAGAACGACGCATTCGAAGCGCATGTTTGCCAACAACTCCACCGCATCGCCGCCGCGCGTAATCAACCCTGTGGATACGATCCCGACCCGACGCGGACAGCGCCGAATGGCTTCGTCGCCCGTTCCTGGATGCTCGACGCCTTGCTCGTCCACCCACTGTCCGCCATCCCATATCGCCGATGGCAACCCGAGCAGCGTGTCGAGTTCGTCCTGCCACTGCTGAAGCAGCGGTTTGGGGGCAAGGACCAGCACCGGCCGATCGCCGATCAGAGCCATGAGCTGCGCCGCCATCGCGAGTTGGAGAGTCTTCCCGAGACCAACTTGGTCGGCCAGCACGAAGCGCGCCCCATGCGTCCCCCGATGGGCGTCGAAGGCGAGCTTCACGAAGTGCTTTTGGTGTTCCCACAGGCCGACTTCCGTTCGGTAGACCGGCGACTCGACGACGACCGGTGCGGGGTCAGGTTCCTCCCGCCAATCACTTATATTCCGTACCAATTCGCGACGCGAAAGGCGATCGAGGTCCTGCACGACGAAATCCGCGAGACCCACCGCGAAGGGCGACGACCAAAGGGCATTGAACTCTTCCTGAACCCACGCCACCGCCTCCGTCGAGTCGTCCTCCCAGATGAGTTCGTAGTTGAGGCGAAATGCGGTCTTGGATTCGTTCGCGCTACCCAGGAAGGAGGTCTGCCGTCCGTCCGCCAGGGTGATTACGCCAGCCTTTCCGTGAATCAGGCCGAAGATTTCATCGGGCAATACGCGAATCTCGATCTTTCCTGAACGCAGGAAGTCGGAGAGTCGCTTGAAACGCGGCTTGGCGGCATCACCGAGGTCCTCGGGACGGGAGTCGCACCATTCGCGGCGTATGGCCGCCTGCCCCGCCTTCGCGACCTCCACATCGGCACGGGAGAGGCTGGAATTGCACACGGCGCGCACCTTGCCTTCAACGCTCTCCAGCGCCTCACCGGCGACTTCCAGGATGGACGAAGAGAAGTAACCGGCGATGCGGTCGTAAAACTTGGCCCCGGTAAGCCGGTTGGTAAGAAAGCTGGCGTCAAGAGGCTTGCGGCGGGAGGAATGTCGTTTGAGCATCGCGAAATCAGCCTGCGTAGGTCAAAACCTGAAGAATGCATGATGGAGGTCGATGGGTTCAGCCGGCTTTGGACGCGAGTGACGGCTGCTCCAAGCCCAGGGCGCATTGGAAGTCTGGGAAAATCCCAAATGTTCGGGCCGGCGCCCCTTTCGGGTCAGGTATTTGTTGATTCCCGCAGTCGCGGTATCGGCATCACCCGACAGCAAGTACCCGGCCATGAAACCGACCGAGTGATTACCGGCGTATTTCCCCGTCTTGAAACGGTCAATACCTTCGACGACGTACTCACGACAAAGATCCGTATCGTTTCCTGCAACCCGTTTGCACTCGACAATTGCATGCGGATCGTGTTCGCCGAGTTCCTCGCGAATGTCCTGAAAAAAGATGGGGATGTCTGTTCGTCCGTCAGGCGTCGAGACGGCAGTACTTGAACGAGACTCGGTCCCGGGTAAAACCGTCATCTTCTTGCGCCAATAGTCAGCCGTCTCCGCCAGCGCTTCTCTCATGCCGGCTCGAAGACATTCCGTTATTTGTACCTCGCCCGCGTGAGGATGGGCGTTGGGAGAGGTCAATGCTCGTTTCCAGCCTGAATCAAGAATCCGCAGAATGGCGTCGCGGCGTTCGCCCTGGATGTCGATGAATTGCTGGCCAAGAGCTCCGGGCGGGGGCATGTTGTGCTTCACGTTGTATGGCGACCGTAGACGCTGTCCTTGACAACGGCGTCCGCGTCTTCCAGCCCGCACACGCCCAACCAATGCCGGCGCGCCGCCGGCTTGATAATCGAGACCTCGTCCCTTGTGTGTACTCGCAGCTCTCGCATGCCGACGAGTGCATCCGTGATCTGAACCTTGGTGCGGTCGCCGATCCGCGCGAGTACTTGACTGAGCGTACCATCGGGAGAAACGATCTCTATCACGGAAGGACCGGGCACATCCTCAAGCACGAATCGAATGGCTCTGAGCGGTGCGTCTCGCTCCACATCATAGATTTCTGCCCGCATTCGCCGCCGGTTCGACGCCGACAGCCATCCGTCCATTGTGGATAGAAACGCGTGTGCATAGTTCCGAAGTTTATCGGAGTTAGCAGGCGCGATGGATTCAAGTCGCCCCTGCTTCCATTGCCAACTCGCCCGAAACAGACCGTCCTGCACGACGATGCGATCGGTTTTGTCCAGCCCATATAAATCGAATACGCAATTGTCGAGAGACTCCCAGTCGTCGTCGTCGGGGGCCTTGCGATGGAAGGTGCGTACTAGTTGAACGACACGTTTGCCGGCATCGGATTCGACAGCTTCATTTAATTCTGGCATCGGCATAGCAGCGATGTCCCTGAGTTTCAGTCGCTGTATCCACAGTCCGAAGGTCGACCCAGTCATCAAGAAGTACCACGACGCTAGAGCGGAACTAAGTACTCCGGAGACAAGGTATGCAGTTTCGGGTGCGTTGCGGGAAAATGACACACCGTTGTAGGCGTCCGTGTACACGACGTCCCGTCCGGCAACAGCGGTCACAGGACGCGGACCGCCTTCCATGAACTCTCCCACGAGTAGAAGTGGAGCGCGGTAGGTCTCACGCTTCCTTGGCCACTGAACCTTGTCGTGTTCGAATCCCGGTAGATTGTCAGAGACGAAGAAGTGCCGCATGTAGCGATCACCCCTGCTGCGCTTAGCGAATGGCAAATTCTTAAGGAAGGTAGCATCGTTATTTCGGTTGTCAGGCTTACCGACTGTCAACCCGTTACTCAGTCGCGTATTCAGCGCGTCGAGCCGCACTTCCAGGGTTTCATATTTTTCCCATAGGTCGTCCAGCAAGAGAAGATCGTGGCGGCGTCCAAGGAACGCCGCTTTGAACAACCCTTGGTTGCGCTTCCAGCTTGCAATTGGAAGCGTGGTGATGTTGCTTGGCGCTATCTCCAAGGTGTGAGTTCGTTCACTAGCGAGTGACCAGGACGCCTGCATGAGGGTCACACGATTGACGGGTTGCTCGCGATGGCGAGCCAGGAGCGCGATGGCGGGCATATTGGCTTTCGGGAACAACCAACCTGAGAGGTCTGACAGATTGACCAGGGTTACCGGCGCAAGGGCCTCGACGACGCCATGAGCCGCCTCGACGCCAGTGGAACTACGGCTGAAAAAGGGTGTCGCGCTGAGGATCATGCCAACCCTCGTCTTGTCGTGCGCGAAGTCCATTGCCCGAGCAACGAAGTCAAGGCTTTGCCCGCGAGGTTGGAGAGGCACGTGTGACACTGCGGCTCGACGGACGGCGGTTCCAGCCTTCCCTTTGAAGCTCCATGGCGGATTACCCACGATGACGTCAAATCTCTTCAATCCCTTGGTTGTTGTGAAAGCCTTTCGTCCACCGGGTGTGTGTTCGATCCCCCGCACGTCGCCGACAAGCAGAGTCCGACCTTCGAGCGGCTCAAACCTGAGTGCATGGGGTGGTTGCGGATCTGGGTCAAGCTCCAGCGCCGCCAGATAGAGGCTGAAAGCGGCGATGCGGACGGCAGCCCTGCTGACATCGACACCGCATAGCTGCTTGTAGAGCGTCTCGCGGATCATTTTGCGACTCGGCTTCGATCCTTCGGACTTGAGGTAAACGAGTCTTCGCAGTGCCTCCACAAGAAAAACTCCCGAGCCACAGGTGAGGTCCAGAACTTGTTCATGACCTGTCAGGCCGTCGAACACCTCGTCCAGCACCAGGGAAACTGCTGCCAATGGTGTGTAGTAGGCGCCTTCGGACTTTGCAGGCGCCGGCGTCTCGCCGCTCGCCTCGGCAGCCGCTGAGTGAACGAATTGTTCGTAGATGGCGCTGATCAATTCCACCGGAATGAACTCGAACCGATAAGGAAAAAGAGACATCTGGCCGGTTTCCGGATCTTCCGCCTCAAGGAACCTCGCGACTCGTTCAAGGTGCCTGGCGGCAGGAACCGACTTCGGTGCCGGCGGAAACATGTCGCCATTGAAGGTCTTTCGAAGCCAGTCGAACAGGCATTTAGTGGCGGAGCGGTCGCGCAAGACTCGGGGCAGATCGCGATGACCGCACAGTCGCATCAAACGCTGGGCGGTAACGATCCGCCTGTCGATCAGATATTTGGTGAAAATGGATCGGCCGACTAGGCTTTGCGCGTCGTCGCGACCGAGACCCATCTCGTCGACGAGGGCGTGTTCGAGTCCGCTGATGTCGCGCAACAAACGGCTATCGACACTGTCCTTGCGGTTGACGCGTTCTTCTCTGCGCCAAAATTGGCCGGTTTCCATGGCCAAGCGGCCGGCGAGCATGTCGAGTTCGGCCAACCTCGTGTCCAGCAGCTTGAATGTCTCCAGCCGGTTCTCATCCGCATCTTCAGGCTGCCGCGGAGCACCGAAGCCGTTGTACAGATCGACGCGATCCGGGGACACGATCCACAGCAAAGGAGAGAAGCCGCGATTCCAGATCTCTTGTTGCCAGTCGGCGATCGGAGCCTGATCCGGTTCATCCACGTATTTGAAGTAAACCGTCAGGTCGGAGGCATTGCTGCCCCAAGGGGCAGAGTTGGCATTGTTCCGCCACCAGGCTTCCGGCTCGAAAGAAGGGAGCCGATCAGGTGCATGCGGATGGGCGAGTGCCTCGCCGGAACCCGCAACCACCACGCTGGATGCGGCAGGCTCACCGTCCGACAGATACCCGGTGGCTTCGAGAACGCGGCTGAGAGGCTCGGCGATCATCGGCGGTCTCTCCTCCTTGCCTCGCGAAGATTAGACATGGTCGTTCTCCACCGCTCCTGCAACGATACGAGCGGCGACGGCGTCTCCCTGCCAGTGGGCAATTTCAATGGCGGCGAGGTAACGGAGCACCGAGGCCAGCGTCTCACGCTGCGACCAGTAGTCGGTGAGTTCGGTACGCAGCCAAGTGAGGCTGTCGGCTACTTCGCCGCTTTCCGCCGCACGCCAAACGGCGTAGAGGGCGTGGCGGACGAGGCTGTTGCCGAAGGCGGAGCCGCCGAGTTCTCGGCGGCCGAACTCCGAGGCGGTCTTCAGGCGGGTCTCGTTGGCCTTGGCGGTCTGGAGAAGCACGCGGTAGTCTCGCACGCCGAACCCGCGGGCGAACTCCTGGTAGACCCCGTTGCGGAACTCACCTCGGCTTTCGACTTCTGTCCCCTTGAGATAGAGTTTTTCCTCCGGGCCGAGCCGCCGCCACAGGTGATCGGGGATTCCTTTTGGAACAAGGAAATTGCTCGCGGTCTTTACGGCATCGTCGATGATCTGTTCGATGGGATTGACCTCTCCCGCTTCCCGCTCGCGGGAGAGTTGCCAAGCGATGTCGATGTCCTCGATGGATCCGTATCGGGTCAACACCCGCAACGCGGCGGCGTAGGCAGCGAGCTGATAGTCGGCATCGGAGAAGTTCGGGACCTCGCGACCGTCGAGTTGTAGCATGGAGTCGAGTTGTCGCTCCACTTCGCTCTCGACTTCGGGGACCAACTCGTCCAGGAACGCTGTTTCGTCGGAGGTCTGCTTGCGCAGCACCATCAATACGGTGCCCTGGACATAGTTGCCGTCTTTGAGGGCTGAGTCGGTCTCCGTTGCGATGGTCCATGCGGCGGTCACGCGCAGGCCCGCCGCCCATAGAATAAGGGTGAGGTCGGCCCAGACCGATGCGTCCTGGTGAGTGAACATGACGACCTGGAGGCCGTTATCCGGCATGCGTGCGGCGAGGTTGCGGTAGCAGTCCACCATGTTAAGGCGGAAGGCCGCGTTGGCTCCTTGGATGGCGAGGGCGCGTTTGCTGTCGGCGTACCAGTCGGGAAACAAAGCGCGTACCTGTCCTCCGTACCAAGCGAGAAAATATTCGGAAAGTTCGTGGTAGTTTATTGCGTCGGCGTAAGGTGGGTCTGTCAACCAAACGTCTCGCTCGACCGTCAATGCGCGGGCATCGTCTGTTATCACCGTGCCGCGCCCCACAATTCGCTGGGGATTGATGGTCAAACGGAATGCCTTCTCAAGTGCCGATACTCCTCTACCGGCGAAGTTCAACATAGTGTTGAGTGCTTGGTTACTGAATGTTTGTTCGGATTTGTCTCCTACCGACCGTGTATGCCATCTGCAAAGCTTGGAATTGTAATCTGCGCATCGAGAGAGTGCCAACATCAGTGCAACTGTGGCCTGCTTGGACGACGGTCTGGAACATACTTTTGACGAGATCAATCCGAGGGTCAACAACTGCCTCGGCGTAAACAGGTGGTGCCAATGAGTCCAGCCGCGTGTCCGGATCGGCTCATCCGTTTTGGCGCCAGGCGGGATTGTTCGGCTCGGGATGTAGCCGAGCGTCTGCCATTCCGCAAAGCGCTCCCGAAGCAGCGCTAGGGCACGCGCCTCTCGCTCCAGGTCGGTCTCGTCCACGCTCCGGTACAAGGTCTTCGGAAGCGAATTGGCGAGGGCTTTCACACGTTCGTTTCTTTGCGTGATCGTTTCTCTCAGTCGTTGGATTCGTTGCGTCGCAGTTACAAGTTCGCGTTTCGGGCGACCCGCGGCCTTTCGGGTCTCGAACTCGCGTTGCGCCTCTGCGAGGGCACGGTCTTCGGCTTGCCAGTCGCGTCTGCGCAGTTCTGCGACTTCGCAGCGTTGGTCAGCGGTAAGGAGGGCAACCAAAGCGTCGGTCGCGCGTTCGTGGTGTACCCAATCCGGCAGGGATGCAAATGCATCCTCTGGGCTCGGGGATACGGCGTCCGCGGCGGCTTCACCTGGGAACGATGCCCGCGCACCCTGTTCCGCCCATAGCGCGACATCCAGACGGGGCAGCCGCCAGCGCACGCAGTAGAGCCGTTCCTGAAACACGTCGTCGGGTTGCGGAACGAGATCGTCGTTCGTCCACTGCCGCAGTCCGTGTCGTTTGCCGGCATCCGTTTTCGCGGGGCTAGACTTGCCGCGCTGCTCACCACGAATCGCTGTCATGGGCGTAGAGGCGGCGACCTCGTGGTTCGGGCACTCCAACCGTGACTGTTTCACGGTGCCGGCGTTGCGCGCCGCAGCTAAGTCGTCGCTGCTGACGCCGGAGCGGATGTCGATAGCGAAGCGCTTCTGCAGCGGTTCTGGGCGCAACTGCGCGATGGTTCGTGGCTTCTTCCCTATAACCCAACTCGGTGCCAACGGCACCTGCCAGCCGCATTCGGGGCAAGTCGCCTCCGTACTGTAGAGAAAGGCGTCGGCGCGCCAGCCGAGGTCATTGTGCTCGATGCGCCATTCTGTGACCTGCCGATCCACCGCGTCGAACACTTCGGCCTGCGCCTTCCGGATGCTCGCGGCAACTTTGTCGCCGCCACCAACGATATTGAGTGCGCCCCAGGTGAGCAACGCTGCCACTGGGTTGAGATCGGAACCAAAGGCTTCGCAGCCAAGCCGGGCGGCTTCAAAGGGAACACTGCCGCCGCCGCAGAAGGCGTCGCCAAGCCGTGGCGCGTGTCCGAAACGGCGCTCGCCCAACTCTTTCGTCAGTTCCGGCAAGCTCGCCGCGTTCGTACCTAGGTGTTCGTTGATGCGTTGCCAAGCGTCGGGTGAAGGGCCATCCAGGTGCTCGGGCCGGACGCACCAGGTTAGCTTCTCGTCATAGCTCATCCGGTCGAAGACCATGCGTTGCAGCCGTTGCTTGTCGCGGGTCTTCAGGCCCGGTTTGAGCTTCGGACGGTTCAGGTCTCCGGCATCTGTAAACCACTGTTGCCGTTCTGCCGGCGACAGAAGCCCATAGACTTCCTTGAGCGGGATATTCTTGTACTTGCGCTGCCACAGGCCGTCCTCGTCCATGGTCAAGAGTGAGAGGAGAACCTCCAGATCCTTTCGGGGGTCATCGGTGGCGGGCATGAGTAGCCCGAGGATAACCGCTCGCACCATGATGAGGGGCTTGCGGCCCCACCACTTGCCGAAACCTGTGAGGGTCTGGCCATTCTTGGCGTCGCGTTCCTTGTAACTCTCCTTTGACAGCCGCGAAACCGGAAACTGGGTTTCGATGAAGCTCGGGGCGATGTCAACCCCGCCCTTCCTAGATTCCCGCTTGCGCGGGAATGACGGATTAGGGGCGCCATTACCTGTTTCCGTACCAACCATGGAGAGTTGGTCGGCGGACGAATTGTGTCTCTCCTCAGGCCGTCCCATATCCATTTCGCAACAACAATGGTTGCGTTGAGAGCTCAAGCACCGGCTGTCCCTGCCTGAGCGGCCCTGCGTCGGGAGTCGATCTTGCGGGTCGGCGGTTCTTCTTTCCCTTCCTCTGTTGACACCAGCCGAAATATCTCGGCCTGACGCTCCTGACTGTCACCCGTCACCGGGTTTTCGGTCAGCGCGAAGCGCACCGCCTTGCGCCAGCCCTTGTTCCGGCCGTGCAGGGCGTGGCCGGTGGCCGCGTTGGTCATGGTGAACAGCCACCAGCGCTCCTCGGGCGCTAGTCCCATCCAGTTCTTGATGGCAGTGGGGATGAGTGCAGGGTCGGCGTCTTCGACAGCCCAGGCAAGCAAGGTCAACTCCTTGCCCAACAACCGGGCAAGCGGATTGTCACCCCGTTTCCAGCGCGCCGCGGGCAGGCCCTGTTTCGCGAGGCGGCGGTTGAACTCCGTCCGTGCCTCGTCGGCGATGGCATCCCATTTGGTGCGCGGTAAGGCCACCCGGAGTTTGGCATCCTGAATGCCCACACCCAACGACGGCGCGGCGCGGCGCGTGTTCGCATCGAAACGCACGTGCTCAGCGATCAGCACCTCCTGTATATGACCGCCGGGCACGGTGACTACGAAGTGGTGTTCCGACTCCTCCGGCTGAAAGCCGAATCCCGAGCACTTGGACCGGGGCGGCGCGTTCATGGCACCACGTCCTCGCGTCTGTAGGCCGTCTTGATTTCGGCAATGAAGTCCAGGAAGCGCTGGCCCGTGTCGAAGTGGATGCCCTTCGCCACAATGGACACTTCGCCGTCGGCAACGAGTTCTCTCAAGTGTTCCACTGCCCGCTCGATGGTTTCGCCGTCCAGTACGATGTCGCTGGAGAGACTGAGCTCGCTCCATGGTCCGCTTCCATCGGACTGAACGCTCAAGCGCAGGCCGCCCGCGTTTCCCGCATGTTTCTTCAAGCGGGTCATGAAGCCGTAGGCCGTGCGGGTGGTGGAGAACTCGAATCCGCCGTCAGGGGACCATGCCGCCGGATTAGTCTTGTCGATGGGCTTCTCGGCAGGCTTTTCGGCAATCTCGCGCTGGTGTAGTTCCGAAACGATGCCGTCCTTCTCGGCCACGGCAAGGATCAGGCGCGCGCCAAGCGGGACCGCAAACGGCCCGTCGTAGGCGCCGCCGGCGACCTTGGGATCGGTGCCGTCGGTGGAATAACGGATGGGGACGGCGGGCGCGGCGCGGATTTCCATCATGCGCTCATCGCCCTCCGTGTATTCGCGGGATTGCAGCGTGACGCGGTTGGTCCACTCCACCGGATCCCCGGTCTCGTGCCCACCGCTGGAGTCCACGGCAAGAAACGAAACCCTGAGTTCCGGGGTCTCGAAATCGCGGCCCTCGACCTGCATGGATGCCGGCGTCGCCGGGCCGCCGTAGTCCGCAAACAGTCTATCGGCGTTGACCGGCGTGAGGCGCAGCTTCGCTCGCCCCGTTCCGTCGTCGCGCGACAGTTCCTTGACACGCACGGTGGTCGCGGGCTTAGGGAACGGCCCCTTGTTGACGTAGTTGCCTTCCTCCCGCCACAGGTCCTGGTGAATGCAGTCCGCTTTGATTCTGGTCAAGGCGTCGGGTCGGTGCCATTGCCATTCCGGCGACGTGGCGGCGCGGCGCTCGATCTCCGACCACAGCATCGACTGCTGGGTGAACAGCCGCGCTTCGATCTTTTTGCGATAGACATCACCAGCCACGTCGGTGGTGTACTTCTGCTTGCCGGCGAGCGCGTCACGCACCTGTTCTTCGCCATCGTAGCGGTTCCCCTTGAACTCCATGAGAAAGTCCACCTTGGCTAGCCGGTTGCGGGTGGGATAGTACAACGTCGTGAAGGTCTCACGGACGGCGCTGTGGAACTGCGCGAGGAACCGTGGCAACAGCGTCTCACGGGCCTGCTGCATCTGCGCGTCGCCGTCCGCCACGCCCTCTTCGTGCATCTCGCCGATGATCTGGTTGATGGCCTTCAACTCTCGCGCGCGTTCCAGCAGCGAGTCGAAGGCGCGCTGCCCGGTCAGAAAACCCACCCGATTCGGGTAGGTAAGCTGCTCGTACAACGTGACGAGGTCCGGGTGCAGCCCGTCGGGGTGCGGCTCGGCGACCACCAGCGTAATCCGCTCCTGGCCGATGTCGATCTCGTCGACGGCCGGCAGCGGCAGCAGGCGCTGGTAGCAGGACCCCTCGGTGGGCTTGAACATCTCGGTCAGTCGCTCCTTGAGTTCCTTCGTCGCCTGATCGCGCAGGTAGGCGCCCGCGGTGGTGGTTACGCGGGCGACGAGGTTTTGAACGTTGCGCAGGTGCAGGCGTCCGTCATTGGTGTAATGCAAATACCATGCCGCGGTGGCGAGGCGCGCGATGACGTTCCCGGGCAACTGCGAGACGTCCCGTCCGGGTGCGCACAGATTGCCGACGATCTCGGGCGTGGTCAGCCCCTTGACGGCGTTGGGGACGTTGGCGAGAGAGGCGATCAAGAGCAGGCGCATTACGTCTTGGGCGTCTTCGCCACTGCCCAGGTTCGCGTCGATGGTCTCGGAGACGGCGCCACCGCCGGACGTGATGTCGTGCGCGACGGCGTTTTCCAGGGTGTTGTTGATTTGATTGATCTCCGTCAGGGTCTCGCGGCTCTCCAGGTCGATATCATGAGTCGCGATGAGGTACGGGTCGCGGTTGGACTGCCAGATCCGTGACACCATGACGCGCATTAGACGGATCAGACCGCGAGTCTGCTGAAAACCCTGGTTCTCGCGAAAACGTCCATAGAGATCCCGGATGGCCGGATGGAAGGGGTAGGACTCGACGACTTGACCGGCGAACTGTTCGGGCGAGGCGTTGGTCACGTCCATCAGTTTCGCCTCGCGGACGGCTTGCGCGTAGCCCTGCGCCACCTGTTCGATCTCCGCGTTGTCCGGCAGCGTCTCGAAAATGCGTTTACGGAGGATGTGATAGAACTCGTCGGTGTTCATGCGCACGGGTTCCAGGTTCATCGCGACGCGGTCCGTCTCCGCCTCCATGTGATTAAGGGCGGCGTGGATTTGCGCGGCTCCGGTGTCGTAGGTGGCCCGCAGATCGGAGATCACCAGACACACGTTGCCGAGCTCCCGCCGCCCGACCGCTACCAGGAGATTCGACAAGGCTGTGGTGGTCACAACGGACAAGTTGGAGTCACCGATACTCTTCGAGGCCGCATTTTCGAGGTAGGGCGGCAACTCGTCCAGCATGATCACCAGTGGCTCGCCCTCCAACAGGTTTACCCAAGCGGTCTGACCTGGCGCAGCTAGGGGGGTATAATATTCGTTGAACTGCTCCTTTTTCCCGAGTTGCTCCGCGATGGCGCCCCAGATGCCCAGCGGTGCGTCGCTCTCGCGTCCGGAGAAGGCGACGACGCGAACCGGTCCGAGGTCGGCGCTCGGTGTGTAGAAGCCGCTCATGACCGCGGTCCGGTAGTCGGAGTTTCGCGCGAGCAGCCCGAGGGCGAGAAGGTTGTGGGTCTTGCCGCCGCCCATGGCCTGGGTCAGCTTGAACACCCCTTGGGTGGACTTGCCTTCCAGACGGCGAAATCCTTCCGTGAGCAGTGTCTTCATGCCCTCGGTGATGTAGTTCTCCGCGAAGAACTCGGCGGGATCGATGCGGCCGTCGATCAAGTCGGTCAGGTCGAGAACAGTGTCCCGGCGGGCTGGATCAAAGGCGCCCGGCCGGGGCTTGCACGCCTGCTTTACGGTCTGCACAAGGACATCTCCTGTTCGCTCGTGGAGAACTGCTTCAATTGCGCCTTCGCGCGCCACCGTCAAAGGGACCTATCAACCTTGATGTGGGAAGATACTTGATTGCGGTCATGTGTTTCAAGGTTCGGCCTGATTCTGCCGATGGCTTCGAATGTGGCGACATCAACAAGAGAGTTTGGTAGGAATTCGGGCAAGCCAGATGGGACGCCTTAGGCGCCATCCTCATTGTTGCCATAACAAACTCGTTGGAGGCCCAAATGAGCAGAGTCAAGGAAGCTCTCGACCGGCAGGGTACCCTGGTCATGCCCGGTGTTTACGATGCGCTGAGCGCGCGCATCGCGGAGCGGGCCGGGTTCGACGTGATCTTCACCACGGGCTACGGCATCTCGGCGACGTTCCTCGGGGAGCCGGACTTCGGCATCCTCACGCAGACCGAGATGCTGAGCACCATCTACCGCATCTGCGGGGCGGTGCGGACGCCGGTGATCGTGGACTCGGACACGGGCTACGGCAACGCGGTCAACGTGGTGCGCACCGTGAACGAGCTGATGCGGGCGGGGGCCGCGGGCATGTTCCTGGAGGACCAGGTGTGGCCCAAGCGTTGCGGCCACATGCGCGGCAAGCAGGTGGTGCCGCTGGACGAGTACCTGAAGAAGCTCAACGCCGCGGTGGCGGCGCGCGCGGACGGCGACCTGTTCATCGTGGCGCGGACCGACGCGCGCCAGGCCCTCGGACTCGAAGAGGCCATCCGGCGCGGCCTCGCCTTCAAGGAGAACGGCGCCGACGCGGTCTTCATCGAGGCGCCGGAGACCCGCGAGGAGATGCGCGAGATCGCCCGCAACATTCCCGGGCCGCTGGTGGCCAACATGATCGAGCGCGGGGTCACGCCGCTCATGACGCCGGCGGAGTTGCGGGAACTGGGCTTCGCGCTGATCGTTTGGCCGGTGGGGCCGCTCTATTCAGCGGCCATGGCGCTGCAGAAGTACTACGCCAACCTGCGCGAGAAGGGCACGGCCGAGGCGCTCATGGACGGGTTGCTGCCGTTCGACGACTTCCACGACATCGTGGGGCTCGAGGAGAAATACGCCCTGGACGAGAAGTACCGGACGTGATGCCGCCCCCACGGGGTGCTTCAGGAGGCCGTTCCCGCGGTGGTATCCGCCATCAGGGGTTTCGTTTCCCGCGGCGGCAGAGGGGTCATGGCGCCGTCGGGCAGGTCCAGCAGGAGTTCCCGCAACTTGCGCAGGTCGACATCGAGCTTGTGCTTGGCGATATGCCCGATGAGGATGGCCATGAGCTCGCCGTCGGTGGCGCGGCCGTAGCGGTGGACCTGGAAGTAGGCCGTCCCGTCCCGGACGCCGACCTTGGCGTGCTGGTAGAGCACGCGTGTCGGCGTCCCGTCCGGAACCAGCGAATACAGGTAGGCGATGTCCTCCGGGTAGAGGCGGATGCATCCGTGGGTCACGCGGCGGCCGATGGCCCAGGGGTGATTGGTGCCGTGGATACCGTAGCTGGTGTGGGACAGCCGCATCCAGAACTTGCCCAGCGGGTTGTTCGGCCCGGGCGGGACCACCTTGGGTTGGTCCGGCCCCCGCTCCTCCTGGATGGAAACCGGTACGTACCAGGTGGGGTTTTCGCGCTTCTGCCGGATGAGGTACTTCCCCGCCGGCGTGTGCTGGCCCTCGACGCCCACCCCCAGCGGGAAGGTCATGACCTTGGAGTCCGGCAGGTAGTAGTACAGCCTCATCTCGGGGATGTTGAGGACGATGCCCTCGCGCGGGGCGTCGGGCAGGATCCACTCAGACGGGATCGCGACCGGCGTCCCCTTGCCGGGCAGCCAGGGATCCACGCCGGAGTTGGCCAGCATCAGCTCCGTGTAGCCGAGGTGGTTCCGGCGGGCGACGTCGAGCAGGGTGTCCTTGTGTTCGGCGACGTAGGTCGCCCGGTCCCCGATGATGGTGGAAGCGGGAGTCTCGCCGGTCTCGCCGTCGACGGGATCGCGGTACTCAAAAACCGCGGTGGCGGGCTCCCACGACTCCCCCGTTGAAGGAGCGGCGAAAGCCGCGAGTCCGCAGACCACGAGAGCGCACCAGAACCATTTCCGCATGGATTTTCCCCGTTGTGGAGGCCGCGCCCCACGAGCCTGCGCGGGCAGCGGGCTGGTTGATATTTGTTGGACCGGATTATACCATCATTTGCCACCCATTCAGAAGGGAACCCGTTCAAATGCCATTCGTCGCCGCCGTGGCCGCAAGCCACGCTCCCAACATCCTGCTCGAACCGGGCGCGGAGTGGGAAGAGTTCATGACGCTCCACTATCGCATGGCGCCGCAGGCGGCGGGGACCAGGCCCTCCCTGGAGGCGCAGCAGAAGCTGCGGCAGGACGCGGAGCACGCCTTTTCCGTGCTTCGCGCCGACCTCGAGGCCGCTCGGCCCGACGTGCTGATCGTGGTCGCCAACGACCAGTTCGTGAACTTTTTCTTCGACAACATACCGACGTTCTTCGTGACGCTGGCGGACGAGGTGCGCGGCCAGTTCACCCGCCACCGGTTCCAGTACCGCAACCATGCCGATCTCGGCCGCGCCATCCTCAAGGCCGGGGTGGACGCCGGTCTCGACCTTTCCTTCGGCGAGGACATCGAACTGCAGCACACCCAGCTCGTGCCGCTGCATTTCCTGCTGCGCGAGCCGGAGGTCCCGATCCTGCCGATTTTCGTCAACACCTGGATCGACCCGCTGCCCACGCCGGCGCGATGTTACGCGCTGGGAAGGCTGATCCGGGAAGTGGCGGACGCGGCGCCCGAACGGGTGGCTATGCTCGCCACCGGCGGGCTGTCGCATTTCCCGGGGTCGCCCCGGATCGGCGAGATCGACACCAGCTTCGACGAAGGGTTGCTGGAGCGGATGCGCGCGGGCGAGGGCGCCGCGCTGGCGGACCTGACGCTGGAGCAACTGCGCCAGTCGGGAAACACCGAGTTCCTGAACTGGATGGTCACGGTGGGGGCCGTGAGCGACACGCCTGCCTCCGAGACCTTCTACATGCCCGACCACGTCGCCACCGGCTGGGGCTTCGCCAGTTGGAAGCTCTGATGCTCCGGCGCCCGTCACCCGGCCGAGTCCGCGACCGCAAAGCACCCGGGAGCACCCCATGAGCCGATACCATTTGAACCGGTTCCTGTTCGACCTGAAGATGAAGCCCGGCGCCGTGGACCAGGCCAGGTCCGACCTCGACACGGCCTTGTCCGGCTACGACCTGAGCGACGAGGAGGTCGCCGCCGTCAGGACCCGCGACCCGCGGCAGTTGCGCCCTCTGGGCGCCCACGGAATGCTGGCGCTCTACCTGATGCGGCTGGATTCCGAGTTCGACGACAACATTTACTGGACGCAGAAGTGAGCGCGCCCAACACGACAAGGAGCTTTGGATGGATCTGGGTTTGACAGGCAAGGTGGCGCTGGTGGCGGGCGCGAGCCAGGGGATGGGGCGCGCCATCGCCGAGGGCTTCGCTCGGGAAGGGGCGAAGGTGAGCATGTGCGCCCGCGGCGGCGAGGCCCTTGAGCGGGCCGCCGAGGAGATTCGCAAGTCCACCGGCGGCGAGGTGCTGGCCACGGTGGCGGACATGTCCAGCTACGACGACATCCGCAACTACGTGGACAAGAGTGTCGCGGCCTTCGGCCGTGTGGACGTGATCGTGAACAATGCCGGCGGCCCTCCGTTCGGGACCTTCGACGCGCTGAGCGAGGACGACTGGATGGCCGCCTACAACCTGAGCCTCATGGGCACCGTCCGGCTCACCCGCGAGGCCGTGCCGCACATGAAGAAGGCGGGCGCGGGACGCATCATCAACATCACCTCCTACGGGGTCAAGGAGCCCATCGCCGGCCTGATCCTGTCCAACACGTTCCGCACGGGCGTGGTGGGCTGGGCGCGGACTCTGTCGCGCGAGCTGGGACCGGACAACATCCTCGTGAACACGGTTTTGCCCGGCCGCATCGATACCGAGCGCCATCACAGCCTCAACGTGGCCCGGTCCAAGCGCCTCAACCTGCCGCTGGAGCAGGTGCAGCAGCAGAGCCGGGAGGAGATTCCCGTGAAACGTTTCGGGCAGTCCGAGGAAGTGGCCGACCTGGTGGTCTTTCTCGGCTCCGACCGCGCCAGCTACATCACCGGCACGGCGATCCTGATCGACGGCGGGCTCGTCCGGACCCTCATGTAGGGAACAGGCAAGGAACAAGCATGGTAAATTACATCGTCCACTGGGACCTCCCCGATCAGAAGGCCAACCTCACCATCTACAGCAACAAGGCCAAGAACGACTGGCTGCCGATGACCCTGGCGGCGCCAGGAGTCCGGGAGATCCGCAACCTGCGCAACCCCTTGGAGGTCAGCCCCCAGGTGGCCATCATGATCGAGTTCGAATCCCTCCAGGCGTGGCAGGGCTTCATCGAGTCGCCGGACTACATCCGCATCATGCGCGAGTTGCGGATTCTCGGATGCACCAACTTCGACGCGAAGGTGTGGGTGCCGTCGCGCTACTTCCCGGAGTCGCTGAAGCGGGAGGAGTAGCCGAGAGTTCGTGAACGCGCACGCCGACAGATTCAAGGTCCTGAGGACCCGGATTCCCGAGGCCGTCGCCGGGGACGACTTCCGCCCGGCGGCGGTACTGGCGCCCATCCAGGAGCGCGCGGACGGCGATTACCTGATCCTCACCCTGCGCGCGGCGAACCTCAGCTCACACAGCGGACAGGTGGCGTTCCCGGGCGGCAGCGTCGACCCCGAAGACGACGGCGCGCTGGCGGCGGCGCTTCGGGAGAGCCGGGAAGAGATCGGCATCGACCCCGATCACGTGCGCATCGTGGGCCAGCTCGACCAGGTCGTGGCCGGGTACAATTTTCTGGTGACCCCGTTCGTGGGCCTGATTCCCCATCCTTACGAGTTCGATCCCGACCCGCGGGAAACCGCCGCGGTGTTCTCCGTGCCGGTGGCCGCGTTGCTGCGGCAGGACGCACTGACCCTGGACTCGCGCCTGTCCCGGCGCTCGGAGCCCATCTACCACTTTCAGTACGAGGAGTGGGACATCTGGGGCGCGACGGCCCGCATGGTGAAACAGTTGCTGGAGCTGGTCTACGGCTACGAGGCCACGGCCGTCAGGGCGTGGTGACGGAGGACAGGGACGGCAACGATCCGCGGCGTTGCCCGATGGCGGGGATCGCGGGAGGTGAGGCTAGTGTCGTGTCCCGTAAATACCTGGCATAATTTGCTGGTCTTTTTCGCCGTCGGCTGCGTTACTCTTCCTCGCGTGGTGCCCGCCACTGCTCGTCATCGCGCCTTGCCGACGACGAAGAATCCTGCGCAACTTATGCCAGGTATTTACGGGACACGACACTAGTCCAGGTCGATGTCCTTGAGGGGCTTCTCGATGGGCTCGTCCTTGGCCTTCTTGAACAATTCCTGGAACTTGCGGTCCAGCACCTTGCCCTTGTCCTTCTCCGCGTCGAGGATGTGCCGGTACTTCTGATCGCGTTGCGTCGCTTCTTCCCGAAGCATGCGGCCGGCGTCCTTGAGGTCCGGCGCCTTGTGCTGCGGTGGCGCCGCCTCGTGCCGCAGCACCACCGCCAGCGACGGATCGACGATCAGCGTCGCGCCGCAACAGGGGCAATCGAGCCTGATGGTCGGGGTTTCCTGGTCTGCCATGATAGCTCAAGCCTTATCTGGGAGTCTGCCCGGTAGAAAAGGTCCTGCGGCGCGAACTCCCAGGCCCCATATTCGTCATTCCCCAGGCCCCATGTTCGTCATTCCCGCGAAAGCGGGAATCCAGGGGTGGCGCGGCGGGGAAACGCCGCTGTAGTGCCCCACCACCACCCCTGGATTCCCGCCCCCGATCGGGGTCGAGGGCAAGCTTTCGCGGGAATGACGATCCGTAGGGTCCCTGCCTCACCAGACGCAACACTAGCCGCGCAGTTCGATCTGCTCGCCGTCGGGGCCGCCGAAGACGACCCGGCGCCAGCCTTCCTCACGCGGCTCCCGCGCCGCGGTGCCGTGGGGCTCACGCAGCAGCGGCACGCCGCGCCGCTGCAAATCGGTCACCGTTTCATCGAAGTTGTCCGTCTCCAGGCAGAAGTGGAAGCCGGTCATGGAGCCGTCGCTCTTGTGCGTCAGCTCCAACACGGTGTCGCCCAGCTTGAGGTACGCGATCTGCATACCGGCGCTGGACGGATGCTGGAAGTACTTCCGGAAGCCGAAGTTGTCCTCATAGAAGGCGATGGCGCGGTCCAGGTCCGCGACATGGAGCGCTACATGGTCGATTCTCTTGAACATGCCGATTCCCCGTCTGCCACACGGAACGATATGGCGCGATTGTGCCCCGAACCGGCAGGGCTCGTCAACGTGTTTGTTCCGATTCGAAAAGGCGTTTGGCCGAAGCCGGCAATAGATAGCGCGAAGGACAACGCCCATATTGCCACGTTCCTTGCATCCCTGGCTTCGATTCATCATGGTTCCTCCATGCCTGTGTATCGCTTGAGCCGGGAACTCGTCTTCCCCGACCCGCGTGAGGCGGAGCCCGGCGGGCTTCTGGCGGTGGGAGGCGATCTCGGCAGCGCGCGGTTGCTGCTGGCGTACTCCATGGGCATCTTCCCCTGGTACAGCGAGGGCCAGCCCATCCTGTGGTGGTCGCCGGACCCCCGGTGCGTCCTCCATCTCGCCGATTTCCATGTGTCGAGGCGGCTGCGGCGGGTGCTGAACCAGGGGAAGTTCGAGGTGACCTTCGACGCGGACTTCCGCGGGGTGATCCGCGCGTGCGCGTCCGTGGACCGGCACGGTCAGGACGGCACCTGGATCACGCCGGAGATGGAACAGGCCTACGTCCGGCTACACGACGCGGGCCTGGCCCATTCGGCGGAGTGCTGGCGCGGCGGCGAGTTGGTGGGCGGCATCTATGGCATCGCACTCGGGCGCGGGTTTTTCGGCGAGTCCATGTTCCACCGTGCGACGGACGCCTCCAAGGTGGCGCTGGCGCGCCTGGTCGAGCGGCTCACCGGCTGGAGCTTCTATTTCATCGACGCCCAAGTTACAACTCCCCACATGTTGAGCCTCGGCGCGCGCGAGTTGCCGAGGGAGGCTTTTCTGGCGAGTCTCGACGAAGCGCTGCGCCATCCCTCCCGCCGTGGCAGTTGGCGGAAGACCGGCGAGACGCCATGATTCGCAAATTCCTGGAAGAGGCGTAGTGGGTGAGGAAGGGTATAGATGACCAGACAATCGTTGCTGGCGTTGGTACTGGCTGTCCTTGTTACCGGATGCGGTGGTGGAGGGGTCTCAACAGGAGGTAACTCGATTGGTGATGGCTCGGTACTGTTACCGGTCGGTCCGTTGTCGTTACCGACTCCAAGCGTGACAGGAGATGGTACCAGGATCAGCGCGACGACTTCCAACCAGGGGCATGGGATAGACCCTGGAGAGACTTGGGAGGATCACCGTTACTTCCTGAACCCAGACCCGGAGCCGGGATCTCGAACCATAGCAGGATTGACGTACGATATTCTCGGTCAATCGGACGGGATCACCTATGGTCAGGCCAAGGCTGGCCCCACCGATACTCTTGACGTGGATTTCATCGGAGATCACTGGCTCCAGCTTCCGCATGAGTTGCGAGCGATCCTGGAGCGAGGTGGGAAGGCTTGGACCTACCGGCTGCTCAGGGACTCCAGCGGTGACGACGAGATCACTGTCTACACTGATTGGGCCAGCAACCATTGTCCCACGGCCAATACCGCTTGCGGAAGTCACCGCCTCCTGGCTCTAAAGCGGTCCAGATGGTTCAACAATGGAGCGCTGGTGACCGACTTGGCAACGTGGTACCGAGGCCGGAGCATCGGAGTTCCGGTAGACAAGGACCAAGCTTACTTCGCCGCCCACGAAATGGGTCACGTTCTTGGCTTGTCCCATGACGGAAGCTCCCGCGGTAGACCAGTCGGCCCACTGTCTCCGTACAGGTTGATGGGTAAAGGGTACAACGATCACGAGATCGTGGTACCCCACGAGAGCGAGCTCGTTGACTTGGCAGGTAAGGGATACACGAGAGCAGGAGACTATCCGGATGGTTCACCTGACAATCCCTTCGAGACCTACAGCTACGCAGCTTGGGGTGAGTGGGCCGAGTGGGGAGTGAAGGTAGTCAGGGAGCTTGCCTTCAGCGTAAGTAGCCCCCCCGTTGACAACCTACGCTTCGACGCCTTTGTGGAGGGCCCTCGGAGCACGGAGCCGTTAGGTGAGGGTGAGTACACTTGGAGAGGTTCACTACTCGCCGTAGACACTCTGACTGCTGAACCAGTCCGTGGGCGTGCGCGGATCGAGTTGAGCGGTCAGGGAGGTACCGTAAGCTTCGATGACTTGACGACAGTCAAGTACATCGAAGGACCTGCCCCTGCCGACTGGCGTGAGTCCTTGTTGGAGTACGAGGTCCGGCTTGACCAGGACAGGTTGAGGTTCACGGATGATGGGCACCGGGTGGTAGGAGAGTTTCACGGCCCCAACCATGAAGAAGCCGCCGGGACCCTCAATGATCAGGTCAACCGGATCATGGGCGCCTTCGGAGGTTGGCAGCCTTGACCGGACCGGCCGCGCCGCTCAGAGGCCAAGAAAACGATGTTTTCGGCGGCGACGCAGGGCTTGTCTTCGGTCTCAAGAGCGTCTACGGTGCACTGGGTGATGGCTGACAGGCGGGGTTCAGACCCGCGGCCGGCAGCCCGGGAGAGGGTCACGAACACCAGGAAGGGAGGGGCCTCGGATGGCCACGGTTAAGGAAGGATTTACCTACAAATATCAGGCGAACAAGAACTCCGGCATTGAGGAAACCACTTTCTCGCCGGGAGACGAGTTGGAGGTGGTGGAGGAATGGAGCAACGACCTGTGTCTCGTGCGGGACGCGGACGGTGTGGTCTACAACGTGCCGAAGAAGAACCTCAATATGTGACAGGACGCCGGTGGTGGCCCGGCCCGCCGGCCGTCAGGCGCCGCGGAACTCTTCCGGGAAGAGCCGGATGGCGCTTTCGATGGGCGGTCCCGGCATGTTGATCAGGCTGCAGAACCCCTTGCCCTTGTTGAAGGCGATCACCTTCCCGAACTGCTCCACCAGCGCCTCGTTTCCCTCGCCCGCCTGAACCTTCTTGAGCAGCGCCACCAGCATGTTGGTTTCCATGCGGCAGGCGGGGCACTGGCCGCAGGATTCCCGGGCGAAGAAATCCGCGATACGCACGACTTCGTCCAGCACGGAATCGTCCTCCGTCAGGACCTTCACCACGCCGCAGCCGATGGAGGAGCCCGCTTCGCGCAGGGCGTTGTGGTCGAGGGGCAGGTCGAGGCTCTCGGGCGGCAGGAAACCCGATGACGGGCCGCCGGGAAGGATGGCCTTGATGGCCTTGCCGTTTTTCAAGCCTCCGCCGCACTCTTCCACGAGGTGGCGCAGCGGGGTCCCGAGAGGCAGTTCGTAGACCCCGGGCCGCTCCATTTCGTCCCCCAGCGAGAAGACCATGGTGCCCGGGCTGTCCGCGGTGCCGAAGGAGCGGAAGGACTCCGCGCCCTGGTTGACGATGGGCGCGATGTTGGCCAGGGTCTCGACGTTGTTCACCAGGCTCGGCTTGCCGAACAGGCCCTCGGTGACCGGGAAGGGCGGCTTCTGGCGCGGCAGCGCGTCCTTCCCCTCGATGACCTCCAGGGCCGCGGTATCCTCGCCGGCGACGTAGTTCGACGGCGCCGCCACCATGACGATTTCGAGGCTGAAACCCGAACCGGCGACGTTCTCGCCGCAGTACCCGGCCTGCCGGGCTTCCTCGATGGCCGTCTCCACCGCGCGGGTGGCCGCTTCGTAGCCGTGGTTGATGTAGAGGTAGGCTTTCTCCGCCTGCACCGCGTAGGCCGCGAGAATGATCCCGTCGAGGATGAGATGGGGGACATTCTCCATCAGCACCCGGTCCTTCTTGCTGCCGGGCTCGTCCTCGCCTCCGTTCATCACGACGTAGCGGGGCGTTTCGGGGCATTCGAGGGTGAGAGCGAGCTTCCGGCCGGTGGGGAAGCCGGCGCCGCCGCGGCCGCGCAGGCCCGAGGCCTCCACCTTGGCGACGACGTCCTGCGGGGACATCTCGGCGAGCCGCTCCACGGCCTGATAGCCGCCGCGTGCGCGATAGGCGTCCAGCCCTTCGAGCCCCTCGGGCACGCCGCGCGGGAAGAGGATGCCTTCCATGGCCGTTAAAATACTCCGGTGTCCAGAAGCTGGTAGATGAGTTCCTTGAGGGAGGGGTCGATCTTGTCCAGCCGCTCCACCGCCGGGCCGCCGGCCATGTGCTCCACGATGTCGTCCAGGTCCTCGCTCTTGACGCCTGCGTACCAGAACCTGTCGGGGTAAAGGACCATGTTGGGGCCTTCCTGACAGGCGCCAAAGCACATGTAGGAACGCACCTCCACGTCCTCCAGCCCTTTGGCCGCCACGCGCTCCTGGAGATCCTTCATAATCTCCTCGGAGCCGCGACTCTTGCAGTCGACGTTCTGACACACCAGGCAGAATCGATTCACAGGGTTCTCCTTGCTCACAGAGGGAGTCGACGAAGCGACAGACACTAGTTCATCTGAAGAACCCAGTCCTTGTCCTTGAAGACCGCGCTCAGGACGCGCTCGCCGTCGGCGTTGGGAAGCGCCTCGGACAGATGTTTCTCATATTCCGCCTGAGAGAGCAAATCGCCGTCGACGCCGCCACGCGATGGCAACGACTCGCGGCGTCTTGACCGGCCTTGGAATTTATCCGGTGCGCGCTTTCATTCGGCTGCGATATGTGCGAAAAACGTGGGTTTATTAATATCGTTGCGGGTCTCACCGAGAGGGATGACGAATCGACGGGTTGGGAGCGGTCACGCGGACCGTCCATGCCCGTTGATGAAGGGTGCCCCGGCGAGTCACCGCGGACAAAGCGTAGGAGGCTTGTCATGGTCAATCGGTTACTCCGAATCTTGATGCTCTCGGCGCTTGTCCTTGTGTTGGTGCCGTCCCTCTCTCTTGGCGCGGACGACTTCTTCAAGGGCAAGACCATTCGTTTCGTGGTCGGATTCTCCCCGGGCGGGGGTTTCGACACCTACACCCGGCTCATTGCCCGCCACTTCGGCAAGAACGTCCCCGGGAACCCCAGGACGGTGGTGCAGAACCGGACCGGCGCCGGCAGCATGATCGCCGCCAACTACATCTACGCCAAGGCCAAACCGGACGGCCTGACCATCGGTAACTGGATCGGCCCCCTGGTGCTGCAGCACGTGCTCGGCAAGAAGGGCATCAAGTTCGACGGGCGCAAGTTCAACTGGCTGGGCGCCCCGTCTACCGACGACAACACCTGTGCGCTCACCAAGGCCAGCGGCATCAACAACGTCAAGGACTGGCTC
>JAPOPM010000188.1 GCA_026712905.1 Deltaproteobacteria bacterium | reverse complement strand
TCCCGCGTCAGTCCTTCAAGCGCCCTGTTCACCATCTTCCGTATCGCTCGCAATGGATGGTCCGCTGGCACTCGCGCTTCCGGAGACACATAACTGAACATCCCTTCCTGACGCGGATCCGTTCCTCTCATCCTTTACTCCCTGTGACTACGAATATGATACTTACTGTTATCCGCGTCAGGCGGAGTTTTTCAACAACCTGCTAGATTCCCGCTTCCGCGGGAATGACGATTCAGGGGGTCGGACGAGTGACTCCCGCTCATTCCTCTCCCAGGTAGAGCTACTGGGCGTTGTCCCGCGGTTGGATACCGTAGTCTGCCGCGGTCAGGCGCCGCCGAGCCTCACGAGCAGCGGGTCGGGGATGCCGGCCTCGGCAAAGCCCTTGGCCCGCAGCACGCAACTGTCGCACGAGGCGCAGGGGGCCGCACCGCCCTGGTAGCAGCTCCAGGTGTGTTCCAGCGGTGCCCCGAGGCGGATTCCGAGCGCGGCAATCTCGGCCTTGGAGAGGTCGATGATCGGGGTCTCGACCCTGATCGGCACCGCATACTCCGTCCAGAGCTTGCTGCCCAGATCCAGCGTCCGCCTGATTCCATCATAGAACTCGGGGCGGCAGTCGGGGTAGCCGCTGTAGTCGAGCGCGTTGGGGGCCACGTACACGGAGGCCGCCACGTCGGACGCGGCCACGCCCTCCACCTCGATGGCGTACAGCACCCGACTCTCCAGGCACGCCGCGGCAAGCGACACGAAGATGGTATTCCGCATCGGGACGTAAGTGATGGGGACGCCGTGCCCGATCTCCTCGGCGGCGCGCTCCGATGGCACCGGGAAGCGGTCGGGCTGGGTCAACGCGGAGTACCAAGCCACCTCGGAGAGGAATGAGATGTCGAGGAGCCGATGCGCGATGCCCAGAATGCCGGCGATCCGCACCGCGCAGTCGACCTCCTTGGAGTGGCTCTGCCCGTAGCGGAAGGTGATCGCCGACATGTCGTCGACGCGGCCCTTTGCATAGGCCGCCACGGTGGTGGAGTCGAGTCCTCCGGAGAGGAGAGTGACGCCGTAACTGGGCATGGAAGACATATAGCAGATCAACGGGTGCCCATCTTCCCGCTGCGCCGAGTCGGCTCACCGCCGTTCTGGACCCTTGTCACCGATGAAGGTTCCATTGCTCCGGCGATGGCCGGGTGATAGCCTCGGCAACCGGGCCGGACGCCGACGGACGACTCCGCCGCGCCGCGCACAACCAAGGGAGGCATCATGGTCATCGACATACACCGGCATTTCTGGCGTGGGAACCAGCGCTACTACGACGCGGCGTCCTCCGCCGAAGCCGCCGCGCCTGCCCCGCCCGACTGGGAAGAGACGACGCGGGAGCTGGTGGAGGAGATGGACGCCTCCGGCGTGGACGTGTCCGCGATGCTGGTGGCCGACTACGGCGACCGCCTGGGCACGCCGCATTTCACCATCGACCAGGAGAACTGGATCCTGGCGCAGGCCCGGGCGCGCCACCCGGAGCGCATCGTCGCCTTCTACGGTATCGACCCGCGGCGACCGGGAGCGCCCGAGAAGTTCGAACGCGCCATCCAGGAGTGGGGCGCGGGCGGCATCAAGCTGCACTCCACCGTGGGCTACTTCCCCCATGACCGCGCCTGCTATCCCATCTACGAGATCTGCATCAAGCACGACGTGCCTGTGCTGCATCACTCCGGCGAGCGTTTTCACCCACTGCTGTACAGCCGTTTCACCCACCCGCTGGAGTTCGACCAGGTGGCTGTCGACTTCCCGCGCCTCAAGATGATCATGGGCCACGCCGGCGGCCAGTGGTGGGCGGACTGCGCCACCATCGCGCGCGTCCACGAGAACGTGGTGGTGGACCTGTCCGAGTGGCAGACCAAGCTGCGCGACAAACCCGCGGAGACCCTCGCCGCCCTGGACCATATGCGCGACTTCCTGGGCACCGAGCGAATCCTCTGGGGCACCGACTTCCCGCACATGCGCCAGCACATGTCCCTCAAGGACACCGTGGACATCTACCGCGGCCTGCCCGCCCTGGCCCACGAGCACGGCTACCGGTTCACCGAAGGCGAGGTCGAGGCGGTGTTGGGCGGGAACGCGGCGAGGGTGCTGGGTTTGAGGGTCGTTCAACGCAGCACGGGGTAGCCCTGGGCGGCGGCAAAGCGTTCGAGATCGACAATCCGCTGGTACGCGGAACGCGGAAGGACCGCTACGCCGCCGATGAACACGGCGGCGCCGGCGGCGCGGACTTCCGGCTCCTCGAAGGCCGCCGCGAGCGCGTCCCGCAATCGCCGGAGCCGGTCCGGGTCGGTCCCGGCTTGGGTTACGAAGGGAATTCCAGGGGCGCGCGCCGTGTAGCAGAGCCGGCGGGTCCCTCGGAGCAGGGAAGGGCGGTAGCGCTCGAGATGGGCATAAGTGACGCAGTCGATGGCGGCGACATCGGCGTCTCCCCGCGCCACCGCGGCGACGCTCGCCGGGTGCGAGCCGCTGGTGACGACCTGTGAGAAGAAGCGCCCACGCCGGTTGAGCGGGGCCACCAGCGCCCGTAGCGCGTTCGCTCCCGAGTGGGACTCGTGGCTGTTGACGACGCACACCGCATCGCGCACGTCCGACAGCTCCGTGGCGGGTGAATTCCCGGCGACCAGGACCACGCTGGAATAGCTGCAACCGTCGCAGCCGGGCGCTTGGTAGAGCGGCGTGGCCACCAGAGTGAGCGTTTCGGCGTAGCGGCCGACGAGGTCGGCTCCACAGCACTGGCTCAGCAGCAGTCCCGGATCGGTCCAGAGATCGTGCAGGTCGCGGGATCGATCGAGAGCCGCGGGAACCCCTTCGACTCCCGCGCGTTCCAGCTCCCGCGCGACACGGGTCCAGAGCACCGCGTGGGCGCCGCGCACCTCCTCGAAGTCGTACATCGGGAAACTCGCCGACAGTGTCATTGGGAGCGTTTTCGCAGGTGTTTGTGGTCCGGAGGCGACAACGGTTCGAGCCGGAAGGCGCCCGATCCGTCGGTCGAGACACATCGAATCAGCCAGACGTTACACTAGCAGATCGCCGTCGGCGTAGCGACAATTCGGTGTGCATTTCGAGACTGGCCATGCTACCCAACTGCTCATGGAACATCAGGACGATAAAGACAGAAGAGACGATCGTGGCGGCCTGCAGATGGCGCCCGAGGTGATGCTCGACCTTGCGCGCAAGGCGGCGGAGATCCTGGTGGACCGCATCGACGGCCTGCCCGCGGAAAATGCCTGGGACGGCGACTTTCAGGATGCGCTCGACGCCAAGCTGAAGGAGGAACCGCCCGAGAACGGGCGGCCGGCCGCGGAAGTGATCGATTGGGTCGCGCGCGAAGTGCTCCCGTTCGCGACACGCCTGGACCACCCGCGTTGCTTCGCGTTCATCCCGTCGGCGCCCACCTGGCCCGGGATACTGGCGGACTTCATGGCCGCTGGATACAACTTCAACCAATGTACCTGGCTGGTGGCGAGCGGTCCCAGCGCCATCGAGCTGGTTGTCCTCGACTGGTTGAAGGGCTGGCTCGGCTATCCGGAGAGCGCCGGAGGGCTTCTGACGAGCGGGGGCTCGGCGGCCAGCGTGGATGCCTTCGTCGCCGCCCGGGAAGCCGCGGGCAATCCCGAGCGCGCGACCGTGTACATGAGCGACCAGAGCCATAGCGCGCACATCCGGGCGGCCCGGATCGTCGGCGTCCGGCCGGAGTGCACACGCCTCCTTCCCACCGATGAACGCTTCCGCCTCGACATGGACGCGCTCGGTCGCGCCGTGGCGGAGGACCGCGCCGCGGGTTTCAACCCCATCGCCGTGTGTGCCAATGCCGGAGCCAGCAGCACCGGGGCCATCGACCCGCTGGAGGCCATGGCCGACTACTGCGAGGCGGAAGGCATCTGGCTGCACGCGGACGCGGCGTACGGCGGCTTCGCTGCGGTGACCGACAAGGGCAAGGATCTCTTGCGGGGCATCGAGCGCGCCGACTCGGTGAACGTGGATGCCCACAAGTGGTTCTTTCAGCCATACGAAGTGGGCGGCCTTCTGGTGAAGGATGCCTCGACGCTGGAGAAGGCGTTCGAGGTGCATCACGACGTGCTTCAGGACACCCTGTGGGGCGCGAACCACCCGAACTTCTCGGACCGCGGCCTGCAGCTCAGCCGCTCGGCCCGAGCGTTGAAGATCTGGATGTCGGTGCAGACCTTCGGGATGGCCGCGTTCCGCCAGGCGGTGTCCCAGGGGATGGATCTGGCGGCCCGGGCTGACGAGTATGTCCGGGAGAGCCCCTTGCTCGAGACGCTCAACCCCGCATCGCTGGGAATCGTGTGCTTCCGGGTGAACCCCGGCGACCGTGATGTGGACGAGGAGGTTCTCGAGCAGGTTAATCGGAATGTGCTCGCCCGGGTCTTCTGGGAGGACCGCGCGCTCATTTCATCGACGACGCTGGCGAACAAGTTCTCGCTCCGGCTCTGCATCATCAACCACAACACCACCTGGGACGATGTGCGCGAGACGCTCGAGGCCATCGAGCGTTTCGGGGCGGAAGCGTTGTAGTCAGCGGCCCAAGGAGGTTCCGATGGCTATTCAGTTGAACCACACCATCGTGCCCGTCCGGAACAAGGAGGAGTCGGCCCGCTTCTGGGAGAAGATCTTCGGATTCGCGCGGGGCTTGCTTCCCTCCACGCGCTCACGGCCGCGCCGGCTCGGGCAGTGGCGCGTCGTCGGAGCGGATGGCGATGTAGATGAGCACGGCCGAGGACAGCAGTATCAGGCTCATGATCTGCATGAAGCCGTCGTAGCTGCCGTACACGTCGAAGTAGACGCCGGCGAGGAAGGGGCCGCCGGCGGAGCCGACTTGGTGCACGATGAAGCTCAGGCCCATGATGAGTCCGGCGAGACGCGGCCCCACCATCTCGAAAAACATGACGTTCTGGATCGCGATGGTGCCGAAGGTCGGCCCCATGGCTAGCGCCACCACCAGGTAGAAGACCAACGGGTCCGACATGTCGAGGGACATGAGCAGGGTGCCGACGCCGCGGAAGATATAGGTGAGGGCCAGCACCTGGGCGCGGCCGTAGCGGTCGGACAGCCAACCGAAACTCACCGCGGACACGGCGGCGGCGATGCCGAAGACGGACACGGCGATGGCCCCGGTGGCGTGGTCGAAGTCCTTGCTCAACGCGATGCCCACCAGATGCACGCTCTGGAACAGGGCCACCCCGCACGAGAAGCGCGCCAGGAACAGCAGGATCATCGTGCGGTCGCGCAGATAGGGCAGGCAGCTCGCCCAGGTGGCGCGTTCCCGCCGTTTCGTGGAAGAGGCATCCGGATCGCGCGCGCCGATCCAACCGAACGGGAGGGCCACGCCCAGGAGCAGCGCGCCGCACGCGAACGCGGCGATGCGCCAGTCATAGCTCCCGATGAGGAAATACAGCAGCGGCGCCAGGAAGAACGGGCTCAGGGGCGACGCCGTCTGCACGATGCTCACCACCAGGCCGCGTCGCTCGGCTTCGTAGTGCTTCGCCACCAAGAGCGAGATGATCACCAGCCCGCTGGCGCCCTTGGCCATGCCGGTCATCATTCCGAAGGTGAAGCATAGCTGCCACAGGTTCTGCGACAGCCCCATGCCGATGAAACCCGCGGCCATGAGGAGGATGCCTCCGAGAATCACCGGGCGGGTGCCGAGGTCGTCCGCCATCTTGCCGAAGAACACGCCGCCGATGCCCCAGCCGAGCATGGCGAACACGTAGGGGATGGTCGCCACCGAACGCGACCAGCCGAAGGTGTCCTCGATGGGCGTGAGGAACAGGCTGTAGGCGTTCATGCTGATGGACGTGATCACCACGACCGCGGCGGAGAAGACGACGATGAGGACGCGCGGGATCTGCATGGATGTCTCAGGAGGCGGTAAGGGCGGCTTTCTCAGGAACGAGCGTCCGCCGGCAGGCGCGCCGGCCGCGAGCCATACACGCTCCCGGCCCGGGCAAGCACAGGCACCGGCGCGTCACTCGAGGTACCCGCGCTCCCGGTAAAACCGCTTCGCGCCGGGATGCAGGGGCACGTCGTAGGGCGCCTCCTCGTCGTTGGCGCAGAGCTGCGCGACGCTCAGGGGCTTGAAGTTGTCCGTGGGGATGGTCTTGCGCCGCAGCTCGAGGGCCTCGCACAAGGCGTAGGCGACCTCGTCGGGCATGTCCTTGCGCACCACCATGGGCCAGCCGCTGAAGTCGACCGTGGTGACGTCCTCGGTCATCCCCTTGAAGTGGTTCTTGGGCAGCACCGCCTCGCGATACCCCATGGCCTTGAGCCGGCGCAGCACGGGCCCGTCGATGGAGAGGTAACGGAAGCCGTTGTCCACGGCGGTCTGCCCCCAGCTCTTGATGCCTTCGTCGAAGACGGCGTTGACCTTGCCGTTCTCGATGGCGGCGCGCCGGTCCGGGTGGCTCGGACGCGTCACCGACTGGATCCTGCCGCCCCACTTGCGGATGTCGGCGATGCTCATGCCCGCGGCCTGGAGCACCGACGCCACGGTGTACGCCACCGGCGTGTCCACCAGGCTGCGCTTGCCGGTGGGGCCGGTGGAGAGGCGCAGCGGGATGCGTTCCCTGACGATCTGTTTCAGCGAGGTGATGCCCGTGGACTCGTGCACGGCGAAGCCCATGGCGTCCCAGGACGGGAACACCGCGATGGTGCGCAGCGGCATGCGCCCTTCGAGGGGCCCCTTGCCCTTGTACGCCAAGGTGACCGACGCCGACGGGTTGATCCACGCCATGGAGATCTTGCCGTCGGCGAGCATCTTGAGCTCGCGGAAGCTGTCGGCGGCGAACGAAAGCGCGACGCAGTCGTCCTGGTTGCCCCGCGGCAGCAGCGACAACTGGAGATAGTAGCCGAGCCGGGCGTCGGTCTGGAGGACGCCTTCCGCCGCCCGGCGGGTCTGGTGCGAGAGGGAGGTCTCGTAAAGCCCCGAGGCCAACTCGAGCATGCCCTTCACCCGTTGTACAGCCGCGTTGTATCGCCGTCGAGTGGCCATGCGTTTACTATGCGAATGAACCAGACACCACACGAGTTCCTAGAGCCCGTATAGGGCCTTGGGATTGTGATACAGGATGTTGTCCTTCCGCTCCTGGCTGATGTCGTCCATCTTCTTCAGGTCGAGGATGGCGTCCATCTCGCTGGACGGGTCGGTATGGCCGTAGTCGGTGCCGATGACGAGGTTGCCTTCGCCCGAGTACTTGAGGACGTAGGGGATGTCGTCGTTGGTCTGGCAGGTGACGTAGATGCCGTACTCTGCGAAGAGGTCCTTCGGGAACTCGCGCTGGGCGGCCTGGTAACGGTTCTCGCTCTCCAGGTAGATCCACGGGACCCACTGGGAGGAGGCTTCGATGAAGCCCCACCGAAGTTTCGGAAACAACTGGGGAATCTCGCTCATGACGAGGCCCAGGCACGACGTGACCGTGGGTGCCCGGAACATGGCGAAGCGCCCGGCCGTGGTCGGACGGTAGGTGTCGCAGTTGCCGGGATTGCCGTTGGCGATGTGTACGGCGATGGGTATGTCCAGGTCGCTGGCCACCTGGTAGACGGGGTAGAAGTACGGGTCGCACATGTCCCGATCTCCCTCCAGCGGCCTCATGCACACCGCCACGGCGCCGTCTTCCTTGGCCTGCTTGATCTGTGCTACCGCTTCGTCCAGGGCCAGCACCGGCACCACGCAGGACCAGCGCAGCCGGCCCTTGCTCTGCCGGTAGATGTCGCCGAGCCAGCGGTTCCAGCTCCGGCACAGCGCGACTTCCACGTCCGGCTTGGTGGTGATCTGTTCGATCCAGAAGGTGTTGTGCAGCACCTGGACGTCGACCCCGAGCTTCTCCATGTGGTCGACCCGAAGCTGCACGTCGTCCAGCTCGCGCGCGGCCTGGGGTGACTCCACGTTCCGCCCGAACTGGTCCGACAGGTCCCGCAGTTGCTGCTCGCTGTAAGTGGGGAAACGGAACCCGCGGATCTTCTCGTCGATGACCCAGTACTGGAGCGTGGGCTCCTGCGGCGAGGAGAATAGCGTTGGGCGGTACTTTTCCTCCGACGGCTCCAGATAGTCCCACGTGTGTTCCGTCTCGATCACGTGGGCGTCCGCATCGATAACCGGAAGACTCTCCTGGCTGGACATGGCGTGTCTCCTTGATACGCGGCCCGGAGGGTCCCGGGCCGGCAGGGTTGGTGCCCGGCGCCCCGCGGCGGCCGGTGTTCAACCGTAAAGTTCGACCAAGATCGGGCGTTTGTCAACCGCCGCGCGATCAGTGCAGGTTGGCGCCGCCGTTCACCAGAATGGCCTGGCCGGTGACGAAGGCGCTCAGGTCGGACAAGAGGTAGAGCGCGGTGCCCACCACGTCTTCCGGTTTCTCGATGCGTTGCAGAAAGCGCTTGGACGCGGAGCGCTCGTAGTCCTCGAGGGCGGCTTCCGTGGGTTCGGGCTCGCTGGCCGTGGAGCCCGGCGCCAGCGTGTTCACGCGAATGTCGTCGGGTCCCAGCTCGCGCGCCAGCACCCGGGTGAAGCCCACCACGGCGGCCTTGGAGACGACGTAGTGCATCATGCCGGCGCCGCCGTTGTAGGCCATGTTGGACGCGACGTTGACGATGCTGCCCTGGCGGCGCTCCTGCATGGCGGGCACCACCGCGCGGCTGCACAGCCACAGTCCCTTGACGTTCACGGCCATCACTCGGTCCCATTCCTCCTCGCGGATATCCTGGAAACCCGAACGCGTCACCGGCACGCTCATGAACACCGCGGCGTTGTTGACGAGCCCGTCGATCCGCCCGAACTGTTCCAGGGTCGCTTGGGCCATGGCCTGGCAGCTCGCGAGGTCCGCCACGTCCGTGCGCACGCCGAGGGCCTGGCCGCCGCTTCCGGCGATCTCGCGGCACACGGCTTGGGCCGCCTCTCCGTCGATGTCCGCGGCCACGGGTATCCCGCCCTCGCGGGCGATGCCCTGGCAATAGGCCCGGCCGATGCCGTTGCCACCGCCCGTCACGATCACTACCTTTTGATCCAACAGACCCATGATCGACCCTCTCTTTCCCGGCTGCGCGTTGTTTGCGGCAGGTTGCAACCAACGGGGATCGTTGTCAAGGTTCGTCTCGAAATGGACTATCGCGCGAACCTGTTGGAACGAACCGAGGACATCCGGGACCTGATCGCCGCCACCCGGCGCATCGCCGTCCTTGGCATCAAGACGGAGCAGCAGGCTTCCCAGCCGGCGTTCTACGTGCCGCGGTACATGCACTCGGCGGGTTTCGAGGTGGTCCCCGTGCCGGTGTACTACCCGGAAGTGACGGAGATCCTCGGGGAACCGGTGTACCGCCGGCTGGCGGACGTTCCCGGTCCGGTGGACCTGGTCAACGTGTTCCGGCGCCCGAGCGACGTCGAAGCCCACTTCGACGACATGCTGGCGGCCCGGCCCGCCGCGGTCTGGCTCCAGTCGGGTATCCGCCACGACGCGGTGGCGGAGGCGCTGGCCCGCGCCGGCATCAAGGTGGTGCAGGACCGCTGTCTGATGGTGGAGCACCGCGCCTGGGCGCGCGGTTCCGGGATTCCCTGACGAAGTTGCCGCCCTTCGACTCCGCTGCGCTCAGGGCGAACGGCCGCATCATTCACCCGAATGGAGTGGACCGGACACTACGCCAGCGCCACGATCCAGCACAGCACCACAGCCGCGGCTGCCGCCACGCCGATCCTGAGTTGAACCGCCGCGGTCTCCGGCCGCTCCACGAAGAGGGCCGCGCAGATCCCGGCGCCGGCACCGGCGCCGAAGCCCCAGAAGTGCGCCCACAGGTCCACGCGCGGTCCGCCGGTGCCGAGCATGGCGAGGATCGCGACCCCCGCGGCCAGCGGTATCCAGGCGCGGCGTCCCTGGATCCCCAGCCGCTGGCGTTCGACGACGCCGATGGCGCCGAGCAGGCCCAGGGCGCCGAACACCGCGGTGGACGCACCCACGGAGTTGTGGTCGAAGCCGTGAAACCAGGCGTTGAAGAGGTTGCCCAGCGCGCCCACCCCCAGCACCATCGCCGCGCCGAACCCGGGCCCCAGAGAACGGCACACCGCGGTCAGGAAGAACACCAGGGCCACGGCGTTGGACGCCACGTGGGGGAAATCGCCGTGCAGGGTGAGGGCGGTGACCGTGCGCCACAGTTGGCCGCGCAGGATCCAGTCGGTCGACGCGTTGCCGTGCTCGATCCAGCGCACGGATTCCTGAGTCCAGGCAACGAGGAAAAAGAACGCCAGGAGTCCCGCCGCGACGCCGACGCCCGTGTAGAACGGAGCGCGACCGGCCCACGGGCGGTCTTCTTCCGTCTCCGTGGCTAGTTTCTCGCTCTCGTACGCCCACAACTCCGTGGCCGCCCGCTCCAGGTGCTGGGACGGCACCGAGATGATCCAACCGCTGGACGTGTGCAGCAGCCGCGGCGCCAGACCCTCCGCCTCCAGCACCAGCGCCCACTCCTCGGCGCGGCGATGGTCGCGCGTCCGGCGTACGACGATTTCCCTTCCTGCGAGTGTCATGGGTTCCGCTCCACCCGTGTGGTGGTGCATGTAGTCACATATCGGAGACGGGTGACGGCTTCAACAGACGGCCGACGGATCAGCGGTACGTGATGAGCGCGATGCCCGTGACGATAAGGACGGCGCCGGCGGCGACGCGGGCGTTGATGGTCTCCAGGTCCCGAAGGAACAGCGCGCTGAACAGGACGATGAAGAGCGGGTTCGTGTTGATGAGCGGCACCACCACGGACACGTCACCCTTGGCCAGGGCGATGTAGCCCAGCAGTTGCGCGGTGGCCGAGACCACGGCGGCGGTGCCGTAGAACGGCAGGCATTTCCGGTCGCCCTGGAGAGTGCGCAACTGGCCCGTCACCACTAGGCTCAACGAGAACACCACCAGCGACGTGGTGATGGTGACCGCGGTGGCGACATAGGGGTTGGGCATGATCAGGAGGCCGGTCTTGCGGAAGTTCTGCGAGATGGCCGTGAGGAAGGCCGCGCCCAGCGGATACGCCAGGTGAATCGCCTTCCACTCGCTCTCTCCCTCGCGCCGGCTCGATGTCAGCCAGACCCCGATGACGCTCAGGAACGAGCCGAGGTAGACGCCGGCGTCGGGCCGTTCGCCGAGGAAGCTGAAGGCGATGGCGATGGCGAACAGCGGCGTCACGCTGCGCACCGGGCCGGCGCGCGACGCGCCCAGGCGAACGATGCCGGTGTAGTGGAGAAAGCGGACGATGGCCGGCTGGATCAGCCCGCTGATGATGAAGTACCAAGTGCCGCGGGTGTAGAGCAGACTCAGTGGAATGAAGAGCCAGATGGCGCTCCACAGCACCACCGTGCTCAGTACGAAGCCCATGAGCGCGGCGAGCACGACGCTGGCGTAGCGCGCGCCCCGGCGCACCAGGATCGCCTCGGACCCCCAGGCCACCGCCGCGCTCAGGGCTAGAAGCTCGGCGCCCAGAGTTACTCCAGCACGAGCGGCGTGTCGTCGCGGTTGGCCCACTCGGCCATGGAACCGTCGTAGTTGCGTGCCCGTTCGTAGCCCAGCAGTGTCAGGACGAAGACTCCGTGCGCCGCACGGATGCCTCCCTGTCAATACGTGACCACTTCACGATCGGGTGGCACTCCCGCCTGCACCAGCAGGCCGCGCAGTTCGCCGGCCTCCTTGAAGGTCCGGTAGGGCTTGTCATGGACGAAGTTGAGCCACTCCAGGTGCACGGCCCCGGGTATGCGGCCGGCGCGCTTGTTGCCGCGGCTGTTGGCCCCGGTCCACTCACCGTCCGAGCGGACGTCGAGGAACACCACGTCCGGGTTGCCGACACTGGCCGTGCCGTAGTCCACGGTGCACACCAGATCCGGCTCGGCCTTGGGGTTGAAGGACGCGGTCGCGGGCTTGGGCACGTCCAGGGCCGCCGGACGCCCTTCGTCGAACCATTTTTGCCAACCGCCGTTGAGCACCGTCACCTTGGTGTGGCCGTAGTAGTTCAGCACCCACCACAGGCGCGCCGCCCACAGCGAGCCGTTGCTGTCGTAGGCGACGACGTGCGTCTCGTCGCCGATGCCCAGGCTCTCCATGAGCTCCTTGGCCGTGTCGGGCGGCGCCACCAGCGGGTACTTGCGCGGGTCCGTCGAGTATTCCGGATGCTTGATGTAGTGGTGTACGCGGATGCCCACCGCGCCCTTGATGTGCGCCCGGCGGTAGACGTCGTAGGGGTCGCAGTCGACGATGCGGATGTTCGGGTCGTCGAGGTGCTGCTCCAGCCAGTCGGTCTCCGTGAGAAGCTCCGGGCGGGCGTAGCCAGCTTGTGCCATGAACTTACCTCCCATTCTGGCGGTTCCGGCGCATCGACTCATGCAAGGAGTCGCGCGGTAGCCGGACCGACGTGTCGAATCTGTACCAAATGAAAAGACAACGCGCGAGGGCCGCTCGGGTTGAACTGCCACGGCTTCCTGGGCGAGAATGACGATTCGGGGCGGCTAGCCGAGCCCAATAAATCCGCCGGAGGTAACGACATGCCCTTGTTCATAGACGCCGACGCGCATCTCATCGAGAACGAGCATACGTGGGAGTTCATGGCGGAGGAGGACCGCCACCTCGCGCCCGACCTGCTGGTGTCCAAAAACACGGGCCTGCGCTACTGGCGCATCGACGAGCGGGTGGTGCCCAACACCAACATCGGCCTCAACGCCACCGCGGAATCGCGCGAGCTGACCAACGTGGACGCGCGCATCGCCCACATGGACGAACTGTCCGTGGACATCCAGGTGCTCTACCCGACGATGTTCCTCCGGCCGTTGACCGTGCGGCCCGAGGTGGAGCGGGCGCTCTGCCGGGGCTACAACCGTTGGCTCGCGGAGATCTGGAAGCAGGGCGGCGGCCGCCTGCGCTGGGTGGTGCTGGCGCCGCTGCGGTCCATGGACCGGGCCATCGAGGAGATCCACTTCGGCAAGGAGAACGGCGCCTGCGGCGTGTTCATGCACGGCGTCGAAGGCGGGCGGCTGCTCTCCGACGACACGCTGTTCCCCATCTACCGGGAGGCCAGCGATCTCGGCATCCCCATGTGCGTGCACGCCGGCGGCGGCAGCTTCGACCACTACGACCTGTTCCTCCAGGACACGTTCTCGCGCTTCAAGCTGTCCACGGTGGGCGCGTTCAACAATCTCATCTACAAGGGTGTCCCGGACAAGTTCCCGGACCTGCGCTGGTGCTTCGTGGAGGCCACTTCCCAGTGGGTGCCCTACGCGCTCAACGACCTGATGATCCGCACCCAGGCGGAGCTGGCGTTCCGGCGGCAACACGCGGACACTCCGCTGGCGGCGGTGCGCGGCGCGCCGCGAGAGCTGGCCCACAAGAACCTGCTCAAGGACAACCGCATCTATGTGGCCTGCCAGACCACGGACGATTTGTCGTACGTGCTGGAGTACGCCGGAGAGGACAACATCATCGTCGGCACCGACTACGGGCACGCGGACTACTCCAACGACATGGAAGCCATCGCCAAGCTGTCCACGGACGGCGTGCTCGCCGGCGGCGTGGCAGACAAGATCCTGAGCGAAAATCCGGCGCGGCTGTACGGCCTGCAGGATTGACGTATGGCGAGAGTCTCCTTCGGCGTCGAGATCCATCCCTACTACGACGTGCCCGAACTGATGCGGGAGATCACGCTCGCCGAGGAACTCGGCTACGACCAGGTGTGGGTGGGCGATTCCCAACTCATCTGGCGCGAGATGTACGTGATCCTGGGCGCCGCGGCCCAGGCCACCTCGCGGATCCTCTTGGGAAGCGGCGTCACCAATCCCGTCACCCGGGTCTCCGCGGTTACCGCCAGCGCCGCGGCGACGCTGCAGGAGCTGTCCGGCGGACGCCTCACGCTGGGCATCGGCAGCGGCTTCACCTCGGTCAACACCATGGGCAAACGTCCCGCCACGCGCGCACGGCTGGAAGCCTGCGTCGACGAGGTCCGCGCGCTGTGCCGCGGCGCGCGCGTGCCCGCCGGCGCCGAGGACATGCGCCTCATGTTCGCGGGCCCGGAGAAGTGCCCGCCCATCGCGCTGGCGGCCAGCGGACCCAGGATGCTGCGCCTCGCCGGGCGCATCGGCGACGGGGTGATCCTGGCCCGGGTAGCCATGGAAGGGGACATGCTGGACCGGATGATGGCGTGCGTGAACGACGGCCGGCGGGAGGGCGGTCGAGAGGCGGAGCCGTTCCGGACGTTCCTCTCGGTCTCCGCGGCGGTGGACGAGGACGGGTCCAAGGCGGTGTCGGTGGTGCGGCCGCACGTGGCCCAGTCGATCCTCAAGCCGTTCTGGGGGCTGAGCCCGGCGGCCGCCGCGGCGGCGGAACGGATGACCGGCCGCTACGACAACTACCAGCACCTCAACCCCAACGCCGCCCACGCCGACTCCGTGCCCGACGAGGTGGTGCCCGAGTTCGCCCTGGCCGGCACCCCCGCCCGCTGCATCGAAACCGCCCGGCGCATGTTCGACAACGGCATCGACCAGATCACCATCCGTCCCTACGCGGTGGACGGACGGCCCCGGGCCAGCATGATCCGCGCCTTCGCCGAACAGGTGATGCAGCCCATGCTGCGCGGGGGCCGATGACTCACGACCAGGGGGCGACATGTCGGGCGACCGTCTGAACCTGGGTTTCCTCGCCGCCGCGCACTTCCTCGATCATCTGTTCATGCTGATCTTCGCGACGGTGGCCGCGTTGCGTCTCGCCCACGAGTGGGACATGAGCTACGCGGCGTTGATCCCCTATGCCACGCCCGGGTTCGTGGCTTTCGGGGTCGGCGCCATTGTGGCCGGGTGGCTCGGGGACAAGTGGAGCCGGCCCGGCATGATCACCATCTTCTTCTTCGGCATCGGCGTGAGCTCGATCCTCACCGCCCTGGCCGATTCGCCGTTCGAGATCGCGCTGGGGCTGCTGGCCGTCGGCGTCTTCGCCGCCATCTACCATCCCGTCGGCATCGCCATGGTCATACAGGGACGCCGGAAGACCGGCATCCCCATCGCCGTCAACGGCGTCTTCGGCAACCTCGGGGTCGCCGCCGCCGCGCTGCTCACGGGTTACCTCATCGACACCGGCGGCTGGCGCAACGCGTTCGTGGTGCCCGGCGCGATCGCCATCGTCTTGGGCGCCGCCTACGCGGTGCTTGTATGGGCGCGGCAAGGGAGCGGGGCCGCCGCCGCGGACAGTGCGGGCGACGCGGGTGCCGGGAAGCCCACCGTGGACGCGCCGTCCATCGCACGTTCGACCTTCGTCCGCGTCCTCTGCATCATCGTGTTCACCACCGCCATCGGCGGCCTGGTGTTCCAGAGCACCACCTTCGCGCTGCCGAAGATCTTCGACGAGCGGCTCGGCGACCTCGCCGGCTCCGCCACCGCCGTGGGCGGCTACGCGTTCCTGGTCTTCGCCATCGCGGCCATGGCCCAGCTCGTGGTGGGCTATCTCGTCGACCGCCGCTCCGTGCGCACGGTGTTCGCCTTCGTCGGCGGCCTGCAGGCGCTGTTCTTCGCGCTCATGTACCAACTCACCGGCGTCGCCGCGCTGGTGGTCTCCGTCGCCTTCATGCTCGTCGTCTTCGGCCAGATCCCCATCAACGACGTGCTCATCGGCCGCATCACCAAGAGCGAATGGCGCAGTCGCGTCTTCGCCCTGCGCTACATCGTGACCTTCTCCGTCATGGCCTCCACCCTGCCCGTGGTCGCCGGCATCCATGCGGGCTGGGGCTTCGGCGCCCTGTTCGTGGTGATGGCCGTGGCCGGGGGAGGCGTCCTTGCCGCCGCCCTGATGCTGCCGCGCGCCGGCGTGGTCGTCGCTCAACCCGCTACCGCGTGAAGGAGATGTCACGGAAATGGTAAGCTTGAAGAGGACTATGCGCACCATAGCCACATTGATTGCCATCGTTGCGACAGTTCTCCTTTCCGGATGCAGTGGTGGGAGTCAGGAGAAAATGGTGTCGATGGAGACCGGACCCGGTACCGCTCTGACGGCGGAACAGGTCACGTCAGGCACGATCGGGAGAGTGGAATCCGCTACCATGACGCTTGCAAGCGATCAGCATGTGTTCCGATTCGATGGGGCGTCGTATCGCACATTTTCCAAGTGCGACGGCACGGTCTGTGGTGTCAGTCGAACCGCCGAGGAATTGGAAGCCGCGCTGCAGCTTGCCCTCGGCGACCCCCGGTTGGACTTTGGAAGCAAACACTTCGCGGAGCGCCTGAAGGATTCCCTGACGCTCAAGCCGCGGACCGAAACGGTCCGCGGTGTCCCGGTCGTGGAAGGGTTTGGCTTACGTACCGTTGGACGGGCGTTCAGGGCAGAGTTCTACGGCGGTTGGCTTGATGACGGCGCCTTCTTCGTCAACCGCACCATCCTGACGGTCAGGGACGAGCGGGGCCAGCCCGTCGGCCTGGGCACCGTCTTCGATTCCAGCGCCCTGGGCGTGCCCAGCGCCACGGCGCCGACGGCCGCGCCGGGCATGTCCGCGACTTGGACCGGGATGATGACCGGCATGGATGTCAGTGATCGCGTGACCCGCGGCCAGTTTGTGCGAGGTGACGCCACCCTCGACATCGACGACCTCGCCAATCCGGACGTCGATGTCGTCTTCGACAATCTCCATGATCTGGAAACCGGCACGAAGCTCGACGGCGGGAGCATCCCGCCCTGGCAGAACATGCCGCTCGACGGCGGCGCATTCGGGGCAAAGCCGGTTGGTAGCGGCGACTACATCCAGGGCCGTTTCATTGGAGAGGACCACGCCGGCGTCGTGGGCGTTTTCGAACGCAGCGAGCTCGTGGGTTCTTTCGGCGCGAACCGGCAGCGTGTCGAGTAGACCCGTTCCTTCCGCGCGGCAGACACCGAAGCTGTCCTCCCCAAGAGAACCGGCTTCCCAGACACCACACTAGCCTCACGACCGGTCGATGGCATCATGACCGGGTCCAACGCTTGGCTTGGCCTCGGCCCATCTTATTGCGGCGAAGGCCCCGGTGCCGAAGATCGCGAAGGCGGCGATCTGTGCGTACATGGTGCCATCGAAGTTTTGACCCACGAAGGCTCCGAGCGGCAACGCGATGAAGGTGGAGAGCGCGGCGACCACGGCCGCGCCCACTCCGGCGATGTGCCCGAGGGGCCCCATGGCGAGAGCGTTGAGATTTCCGAAGACGAGTCCAAAGAAGAAGAAGACCACCAGCAGGTAGGCCATGAACAGCCACAACGGGGGAAGCCCATCGAAGCGGAAGGCCAGTGTCCAGCCAACGATCGAGACCAGCGTGATGGCCACCGTCGCCGTCGTGACGAGCGGGCGCATCCCGTGCTTCAGCACGAGGCGGCCGTTCACGAGCGAGGCCACTCCGATGGCAAGCGCCAGCACTCCGAAATAGACGGGGAACAGGGCGCCGGTTCCGTAAGCGTCCTGGAAGATCTGCTGGGCAGAGCTCAGGTAGCCGACGAACGGCGCCAACGCGCATCCGCTGGCGAGGGTATACCCGAGAGCGGGCCGAATCCGCAGGACCTCCAGGACGGCTCCGCCAATGGCTCGCGGGGAGAGGGGCCTCCGGCGAGAAGCCGGAAGGGTCTCCGGCTGACGAAGCGCTACCCATGCGAAAGCGAACGCGGCGATGGCGAAGAAGGTGGTGAAAATCGCCCGCCAGCCTCCCAGCCACAGGATCCCCTGCCCGAGGGCCGGTGCGACGGTGGGAACGAGGATGAACACGGAGATGGCGAACGACATGAGACGAGCCATCTGGCGTCCTTCGTACTGATCGCGCACCAGAGCCACGGTCACGACGCGTGGCCCCGCGACGCCGAAGCCCTGCAGTACACGGCCCGCGATCATCACCGCGAACGTGGGTGAAAGGATGCTCATGAGGCATCCGGTCATGTACAGGACAAGGCCGGTATGGATGGCGGGCTTGCGTCCGATACTGTCCGAGAGCGGGCCGAAGACGATCTGGCCCAGGCCGAGCCCCACGAACAGAGAGGTGATGACGAACTGGACGTCGTTAGGACGCGGCGTCCCGAGGTCGTGACCGATGGCGGGAAGCGCCGGAAGCATCGCATCGGTCGAGAGCGCGACGAGCGATATCAAGAGGGCGACGAGGGAAACGAACTCGCCGGAACGAAGGGCGGGTCGCGCCATTGGCGGTGGCTTCCGCGTCAGCCCCCGGCGGAAGCCTTCTCCCAAGTGCATTTGGCGGAAGTCACGACTCGGTCGCCCTTCAGGTAGGCCGTGTCGTAGGGGCAACTCCCCTTGAGCTCGGCAAACCTGCCCGCCCCGCCCACGATCTCGATCATGCCCGCACCGCCGCCGCCCGCTTTCGTGGTGCCCTTTCCGCGGCCCCCGGACATGTAGAGGCGGGCACGGTCGTCGGCCGTGTCAGTCCCGACACAAGACGTTTCGAGCTGCAGACCCGCGTCCGACCTTGTGCCGTTCGCCACACAGGTCATGTAGAAGCTCATGCCCTTGGCGAAGGGCTCGCCTGTGCTCTCCGTCACGGTGGCCACTCCATCTACCCCGCCGGCGAACATCCTGCCCGTGGAATGCTCGATGGTCGTGTAAGCGTGGGTTCCGGTCAACAGCAGGGTGAAGCTGCCCCCTTGGGCGTAGGCCGGGCTCATCAACAACAGTATCCCCGCGAACGCCAGAATTCTTCCTTTCACGACTTGGCCTCCTTGTAGCGCCCCCATCGCTTGCCGATGAGACTCACGCCCGCCCGGTCGAATCCCCTTGAATGTCCTCACCTAGAGGTTAATCTTTAACGGAAGAGGACCATACCACGTGCGTCCAAGAATGCGCGAAGGGTGTGTGTTGAGTTCGCGGATGATCCGAAACAAGGAGGTCCCATGAAACACGTTCTGACGGTGTTGCTCCTGGCGGGCGTTGTCCTGTGCCAGGCCGGCGCCGCGAGCGGCCTGGTAGAGTGGGAGTCCGAAGAGAGTTCCCGGCGCCTGTCGCGCTCCACCCACAAGGCGGACTTCTTCCGGCTCAGCAACCACTTCATCAGCCAGGACAACAAGATCTTCTGTGGGCCGGTCTCCTCGGCCATCGTCTTGGACGCGCTGAGGCTTGGCAAGAAAAAGGGGCTTCCTCAGGACACCTACTCCATCGCGGAGGATGAACGCGCATGGCTCCCCACGGGCTTCAACCCCTTCTTCGGGAAATACACTCCGAACAACGTCCTCACCGGCCAGACCAAGACCAAGATCGAGGTGCTTGGCAAGCCCATCGCGATCCAGGGTGCCATGAAAAAGGACTTCGGCCTGCAGCTCCGACAACTGGCTCAAGCCCTGAGTGCCCACGATCTCGATGTGAGGATCCGCGTGGTCGATGAGGAGATGAACGACGAGGTGATCAAGCGCGAGATCGCGAAGAACCTGGCTGCCCCAGGTGACTACGTGCTCGTGAACTACCACCGCAAGACACTGGGCCAGAAGGGCGGCGGGCACATTTCCCCCCTCGGAGCCTATGATGAGGCGAGCGATTCCTTTCTGATCATGGACGTGAACCCGAACCGGGCCCCGTGGGTCTGGGTCAGCGCAGCCCACCTGATCAAGGCCATGCGCACCTTCGATACCGTGGAGAACCGCGGCTACCTGTTGATCGCCGAGGGACGATAGTTCACGGCGTCCACTCTGCAAGGACCTGCCGGAGCCGTCGCGCGCGACCCGACGCCGGCCGATCGTCGTTCCTCCGGTGCCGATTGCGCTGAAGGCGGCCCTCTACGAGGCGTTCCGCAAGGCCGGCGTGTCGAAACGCCGTCTCGCGCGCGACCTCGACGTCGCGGAGAGCGAGGTGCGGCGCATGCTGAATCCGGATCATGTCACCAAGGCAGCCACCATCGACCGGGCCCTGCGCCGGTTGGGGAAGCGTGTCAGCGTGACCGTCGGTGAGGCTGCGTGAGTTCCGAGACGGATAGAGCGCGCTGCCAATAGAGGCGCCATCTCGCCCCGTTGATCAGTATCCCCAGCGGAGCCTTCCGGTTGTCAGATCATCGACCCGCCGCAAGTAGCGCAGCATTTGCGTGGAGGGTGCTGTCTCCTCGCCGCGTCGTCCCGACCGCCGGTCGAGGGGACGTAGCCAGTGTTTCGATTCCACGATGGCGAGGCCATGTTGATAACGCTTCCACTCCTCCGCGAAGTCGTTGGCCCGTTCCTTCGCTGCATTGTGCGCGAACAACAGACCGTCGGGTACGGCCTCGCGACTATGGGCTGACAGGTTCTGCTGGCGCAAGTTCGCTGTCCACCCGAGCTGGCCGAAAACGGACCAGATCAGATCGTCCTCCGTCTGACTCTCAGTGGGTGACCGGTCTGCCGGGAAGCGGGCGAATATATCCTGTAAGGCGGACTCGACGCCGTCGAGCATCAATTCGTCGAGATCCTGCCAATCAGGAAGCTCGACGATGGACTCGCGAAGGAAATCCTCGGCAAGAGGCTCCCCTGAAACGGCCTGCCATCGCTCACCGTTCAGCCTCCCGGACCCTTTCGAATGCCTTGCGGACGGTCGCTAAACGGGATCGTTTCATCCGAAATACCGGTCGGTTTCGGCCGAGTGGCGTCCTTGCTCCTTCTCTGGTCATGCAAACCCCGGAGCGGCGCCCTTTCCCAAAACACCCGGCCTAGTCGGCAGATGGCGGATCTGGGCACCCGTTTCCCTGTTGGCCTGAACCAAGTCGTACTGTGCCTGAAGGTTAAGCCAAAATTGAGGATCGACACCGAACCAGTGGCCCAAGCGTAGCGCGGTGTCGCCGGTGACTGAACGCTTGCCGGCGATGATCTGGCTCACCCGGTTAGCGGGCACCTCGATCTGCCGCGCCAACTCCGTCGGTGTGATACCCAGTTCTTCCAACTCGCCCTTCAGGATCTCACCGGGATGGACAGCTCTCATGAACATACCGTTCTCCTCCTTCTCATCCGTGGTAGTCGACGATCTCAACGTTGTCCGGTCCTGCATGCCCGTCCGGCCACTCGAAACACAGTCTCCACTGCCGGTTGATGCGAATGGAGTACTGGCCCTTCCTCTCACCCCGGAGGGCTTCAAGATGGTTTCCCGGTAAGGAACGCAGGGTGTCGAGCGAAGGCGCGGCGTTCAGGATGGCCAGCCGTTTTGCTGCTTGGGTTTCGAAGCTCCGGAACGCCTTGACTGACCGCCCTTCGGCAAACGCTCGCGTCTTTCTGTCTCGATAACCGAGGATCATCCCCTGCCAAGATGACAAGTTAGACGATGTACGTCAAGAGTACACTATCCGAAGCTGGTGTGTCGGTGCGTTTCTCGGGCTGGTCAAGTTATGAACAGGGCGGTCGAAAGGTGGACCCACGCGAAGTCTCGATTGAATAGACGGCGCACCCGGTGACGCCCCACACAGACGCCCTCCCGCCACAGATGACAGACCATCTGGCGGCTGCCGTAGAAGGGGCACTCCAGGAACAGCCGGTCTGAGTATCACTCCGTCACGGTTACCGTGGCGGTGCCTCTGACTCTGCTAGCCCACGTGCCGGTGATCGTCGCCGTGCCGGCCCCCACCGCCGTCACCGTGGCAGTGGCTCCGGTATTGTGTTCCTCCCTGGCCGTCCCGCCCACAACTGTCGCCACGGTGTCGTCGTTCGTTTCCCAATAGACAACGAGACCGCCCTGGCCGTCGTTCCCGCTCACCTGTATGGAGTTGCCGTTGGCGTCCTTGATCGTCGCGCTCAGCGTGGTCGTCCCGTTGACCGCCAAGCTGGGTGAACTCGGTGAAACCTCCAGCGTCGCCGGCTTCATGCGAACGGTGACGCCCAGGATAGCCGATGCCACGTCCGTCGAACTGATCGTGATCTGGCCGGTTCCCGGTCCTTTCGACGTAATTTCCAGGCCATCGCCCACTCTCTCGAAGGCGACTCCACCCCGGTAGTTGCGAGCGTCAGGAACGCAGCACGGACTGAAAAAACCGAATGCCAACCAAGTCGCGTCCTCGTCCTCGTCACCGTTCTCGTCCAGGACCCGGATGGTCACCGACTTGGTGTCTCCCAGCGCCTCAAACGTCAACGAGCGCGGATTGATATCCACTCGTGCCGTCGGCAGTGTCACCGTCACGTTCATGGACGCCTTGGTCCCGTTGGCGCTTAGGCTCACCGTGGTGGTCCCCTCGCCGATGGACTGCACACTGGCCGGCACACTGGAACTAGAGTACCGTGAGTACACCTCGGCCACTGTCTCATTCGCCGAGCCCCAGCCCCAATGGGTTGGGCGCATTTCGTTGTTGTCCGCGTCGTAGAGGGTCGCCGTGACGGTCTTCAATTCACCCACCGCGTCGAAGCTCAGCGAGCTCGGAGAAAACTCAATTCTGTCCACTGGCTTGACCACGTTCATCTTGAGCGAACCCGAGAGTGTTGACTGGAGCTTCGTGCCCGCGTCACCGGAAGACCGCGCAAGGGGACGCGCCTTCACGGTGGTCGAGCCAGTCGTACTTGCTGTGGCGGTAATGGTCGCGTCGCCTACCGCGACGGCCGTCACCACGCCGCTTGAATTGACGGTCGCCTTCGAGGTGTCATTCGACTTCCATGCGAAGGTGTACCCGGACATCTCCGTTCCCTCGCTGTCCACCACCTTCGCTTTGTAGTTCACGGTCTCCCCTACGGGTGCCCACTCCTGCGGCGCGGTCACCTCCACGCTCAACTCACTCGGCTGTACCGCCTCCACCTTCACCGGCGCCGAGCAGTTGTTGGTGGTGTCGGACTCATCGGTCACCGAGTCCACGCACGCACCGTAGTAGTACGCACCGGCCGTCGCCGGCGCCGTCAACGAGATGGACTCCGAGCTCGTTCCTGAGGCCGCCAGCACGCCCACGTCGTCCGTCCCCACCGCCGTGTCCGACGTCGTGATCGTCGGGTCCGTCGAGCGGTAGTAGCGCAACGTCGTCGCGGGCGACTCGCCGTCGCCCGTGTTGCTCACCGTCGCCGACAGGGTGAAGCCCGCACCCGTCTCCGGGCTCGCGTCGTCCACCGAAGGCGTCCCAACCTCCAGGTCCGGATGCTTCGGCTCCTCGACGTCTACCTTCACCGACGCGGAGCAGTTGTCCGTTGAGTCAAACTCGTCGGTCACCGAGTCCACACACGCCCCGTAGTAGTACGCGCCGGCGGTTACCGGCGCCGCCAACGAGATGGACTCCGAGCTCGTTCCTGGGGCCGCCAGCACGCCCACGTCGTCCGTCCCCACCGCGGTGTCCGATGTCGTGATCGTCGGGTCCGTCGAGCGGTAGTAGCGCAACGTCGTCGCGGGCGACTCCGCGTCGCCGGTGTTGCTCACCGTCGCCGACAGGGTGAAGCTCGCAGCCGTCTCCGGGCTTGCGTCGCTCACCGAAGGCGTCCCAACCTCCAGGTCCGGATGCTTCGGCTCCTCGACGTCTACCTTCACCGACGCGGAGCAGTTGTCCGTTGAGTCGGACTCGTCGGTCACCGAGTCCACACACGCCCCGTAGTAGTACGCGCCGGCGGTTACCGGCGCCGCCAACGAGATGGACTCCGAGCTCGTTCCTGGGGCTGCCAGCACGCCCACGTCGTCCGTCCCCACCGCGGTGTCCGATGTCGTGATCGTCGGGTCCGTCGAGCGGTAGTAGCGCAGCGTCGTCGCGGGTGACTCCGCGTCACCGGTGTTGCTCACGGTCGCTGACAAATTGAACGTCGCGCCCGTCTCCGGGCTCGCGTCACTCACCGTGGGTGTCCTCACCTCCAGGTCCGGATGGCCCTGTACCTGCTGCTGGGTCGCCAGTACAGTGATCTCAACGGCTGTGGAGCAGTTGTTGGCCGTATTGGACTCGTCGGCGAGGGCATCGACACACGCCCCATAGTAGTATGTTCCGGGCGTGGAGGGGGCGGTCAGATCCACCGACTGGTTGTCGCTTCCCGACGGTGCAAGCGCAGCCACGGCAGCGGTGCCAACTTCCGTATCCGAAGAGGTGATGGTGGCGTCGGTGGACCGGTAGTATCGCAACGTCGTCGCCCCCGATTGCCCCTTGCCGCCGTTCCGTACCGCTGCCGACAGAGTGAACCGAGATGCGATGGCCGGGAACGGGGTGCTAACCGAGGGCGAGACCACCGCCAGCTCCGGATGGTCCGGCTCCGGCACGGTGATTTCGATGGCCGCGGAGCAGTTGTTGGACGTATTGGACTCTCCCGCCACCGCGTCCACGCACACTCCGTAGTAGTATGTTCCGGGGGCGGAGGGGGCGGTCAGATCCATGGACTGGCTGTCGCTCCCGGACGGCGCAAGCCCGGGCACGGCGTTGGTGCCCAGTTCCGTGTCCGAAGAGGTGATGGTGGCGTCGGTGGAGCGATAGTAGCGCAACGTCGTAGCTGCCGCCTGTCCGCTGCCTGTGTTGTTGACCATCGCGGACAACGTAAAGCCCGCCCCAGGGGCCGGGTTGCCGTTGCTCACCGAGGGCGACGCCACCGCCAGGTCCGGACGGTCTTGCGGGGGGCGCGGTTCGATAGTGAGCTGGTCGCTTTCGCCGCTTCTGGAAACCGAACCAGAACCACCACCACAACTCGCAAGGAGTGTGTAGATCATCGCAATGATTGCGATGGAAGCGATCATCTTCAAGCTGTGTGAAGTACTCATTTGCTCAGGTTCCATTGCTTCGCGATCCAAGGGCACGGTCCTGTCAGGATGCCGCGGTGACCGTAGCCATGAGAGACCGGGCTTCGTTCAGGTCCGCATTCAGTGGGAGTTGGATGGTAACCGTGGCGCTGGAGGTTCCTGCAGCAATCGTGACCGGGATGGGCTCGTCTACATAGTCCACGCCCGGCACGGCAGGATTGGGACCCTTGCCGGGTGCGAGAGTTACGATCAGATTCAGGTCGCTGGATGTAGCGGCGGGGAGGCGGACTTCGAGGCCTACTCGGTCGCCGGTCATCGCGCTGTCGTGAAGAAACCGGACCGTCGCCTGCGAGGCGAGATCATCGCCGGTGCTTTCACGTGTGGCCACTTGGATTGCGCCAACATTCTCGACCGGACTCCAAGGGTCGGTTGAAGACGGTGTCGGACCGCCACCGACAACGCCGACGCCCTCCCACTGTGGCGGCTTGCGCATGTCTCCCAAGGGCATGGAGAAGGCCAGACGAAACTCATGGGCATCGTCATCTGTGCCAACCCCGTTCCATGCAGCGCCCATGTTGAACCAGCGATGCGGACGCCACTCGACAGCCACCCGCCCCTTTGTCGACCAGCCCCCAAGACCGTCGTCGTCTGCCCAACGGGCCAACGCCGTCTTCATGGACAGCGTGGTAGTGACGTTGAACTGCAAAGCAAGTTCGCCCCCCGCAAGCGCGCGCTCTTTGTGCCCTGTATAGGTGGGACGCCAGCCGGTCGTGGGCACGAACATATTGATCGTTCCCTGTCCCCACTTGCCGCGGTAATCTGCCCCGGCGACCATGCGCGTATGCTGGTACTCACGGCTCTGTTGGACGAATGCGGATACGCCAAGGATACCGGACACGGCACCCTGGCCGGACAGGCCGAAGCGACGAACGGCCCCGACGCGATAGTCATTCCGGCTGGATCCACGGTCGTCTACCCACCGCGTCACGCCATTCTGCAGGAAGAAAGCGCTTGACTCGTGCCGTGCGGTGCCCGGAGAGGTCGACGACCCAAAGGGCAGCACCACGTCAAGCCCGCCCCTCAGGCCGCTTCCGACCGGGGAGTAGCTCAGGTTGTTGACGACTCGGAAATGCTTCCCAAAGATCCCTTGGCCCCTCTCGGTTGCCAAACGGGTTATTGCATCGAGGAGGAGATCATTGACCGACCAGCCTGCCAAGCACCGCGAGCCTTCTGATGTGCCGTCGCGAAGGGCAGGTGCACAACCTTGAAGTCCTGATAGCAAAGAAACACCGGGACGATCGAACGCTTGCCACACGGTCGATTCCTCGGCCTCGGCAAACGGGACGCCGAAACCGAGAACCAACACAAGTGTTGAGAAACGTGAAATGTGGTCAAGAGTCTTTGTCAATGTCAACGGCGTATCCCCCTTCCAATGTTTTGCGCGAATTCGAAATACAGTGTCAATGGCAGCCGAAAATGTCCCGTTTGTGGCAATCGAAAATGTCCCACTATTGAGGAGGGAATCGGTGTGAGTCAGGCCGCCATAGTCGACTCTTCGGACTGCCGATCGTAGGTCTCTCTCCTTGTCTTCTCCCCACTCTCTCTATACTCTCTACGCTCTCCCTTGCTGCCTGTTCTACGGCGCAGACTCCAGGGTCTTATGATGGAAAAACGTCCGGGTGGATACATGGTCGGCGTGGATGTCGGCGGCACCTTCGTCGATCTGCTGGTGTCCGGCAACGGCCGCCGCGTCCTCCGCAAGACCCTGTCCGATCCCAACGACCGCGCGGGCGCGCTGCTCGCCGGCCTCGAACTCGTGGCCGAGGAACTGGGCCTGTCCTTGCGGGAATTCCTGGAGCACACCGACAGGATCATCCACGGCAGCACCATCGCCACCAATGCACTGCTGACGCGCGGCGGCGCGCGCACCGCGCTGCTGACCACCGCCGGCTTCCGGGACGTGCTCAACATGCGGCGCGGGGTGCGCTCGGACCTGTACGACCCCAAGCAGGCGCCGCCCGATCCGCTCATTCCCAGGCAGCGGATTCATCCCATCGCCGAGCGCGTGGACGGCGACGGCGCGGTGTTGGAGGCGGTGGGCGAGGAGTCGGTCGAGCGGGCCGTGGCGGTGGTCCGGCAGGCCGGGGTGGAGAGCGTCGCCGTGGGGTTCCTGTTCTCCTTTGCCAACGATGCGCACGAACGCGCGGTGGGCGTGCGGCTCCGGGAGACTCTGCCGGAAGTGCACGTCTCGCTCTCCAGCGAGGTGCTGCCGGAGGTCCGGCTCTACGAGCGCCTCAGCACCACCGCGGTCAACGCCTACGTGACCCCGGTGCTGGCGGCCCACCTCGATTCCCTCGAACGGGGGCTGGCGGAGAACGGGTTCCGCGGCCGGTTGCTGGTCATGCAGTCGAGCGGCGGGGTCATGGGCCTGGAACCGGCCGCCCGCTTCGGGGTGCGGAGCATTCTGTCGGGGCCCGCCGCCGGGCCGGTGGCGGGCCTTTGGTACGCTGGCCTCCACGGCATGGCCGACGCCATCACCACGGACATGGGCGGCACGAGCTTCGACGTCTGCCTGGTCAATCGGGGCGAGGTGGAGGTGACCAAGGAGATGGAGATCGCCGGGCACCGCATCGCCCTGCCCATGGTGGCGGTGCACACCATCGGCGCCGGCGGCGGCAGCATCGTGACCGTGGACGGCCGCGGCCTGCTGCGCGTGGGGCCCGAGAGCGCGGGCGCCACTCCAGGTCCTGTGTGCTACGGCCGGGGCGGTACCCGGCCCACGGTGACCGACGCGGATCTCTTGATCGGTTACCTGGGAGCCGAACGGTTCTGGGGCGGGCGTCTCCGCCTCGACGAGGACGGTGCCCGGGAAGCGTTTCGCCGGCAGGTGGCCGAGCCCTTGGGCATGGACGTCGTGCGCGCCGCCTACGGCGCCCATCAGGTGGTCAACGCCAACATGGTGGACGCCATCCGCGAGGTGTCGGTGCGGCGCGGCCACGACCCGCGCCGGTTCGTGCTGGTGGCCGCGGGGGGAGCCGGTCCCATCCACGCGTGCGCCATCGCCCGGGAGCTGGACATCGGCCTGATCATGGTGCCGCGGGAGGCATCGGTGATGTGCGCCGCCGGCCAGCTTCTGTCGGACCTGCGCCACGATTTCGTGAAGAGCTGCGTCATGTCGCTGGAGCGGCTCGACCGGCACGCGGTGGAGGCGCACTACCGGGATCTGCGCCGCGCGGCCGAGGAAGCGCTGCTCGCCGAGGGTGTGCCGCGGGATCGAATCGCGCTATGCTGCGCCGCGGACGTGCGCTACGTGGGACAGTTCAGCGAGGTGGAGGTTCCCGTGGCGGGAACCGCGCTGACGGAGGACGCCGTGGCCGATCTGGCGCGGGATTTTCACCGGATTCACGAGTCGCTCAACGGCTACGGCATGCCCGAGGCGGCGGCCGAGATCGTGAACCTGCGGGTGGTGGGAAGGGGGCTTGCCGACTCGGAGCCGACGCCTGCCCGGAGCGCCGGCGGCCGTGCTTCCTTGACCGGTCGCAGGAACGCGTTCTTCGACGACGGATTCCGCGAGGTGCCGGTCCACGATGGGCACCGGCTCGCTGCCGGCGCGAACGTGCGCGGCCCCGCCATCGTCGAGCAGGAGACCACGACGGTGGTGCTGCCGCCCGGGTTCCAGCTCACCTGCGACGTCTACGGCAACTATCTCGTGCACCCGAGCACGCACAGCCTGGAGGAGAGCCTGGAACGGTGCCGGCGTGACGCAAGCGCCCAGTGAACCCACCGCGGAACCATGGACCCCATCCTCCTCACCGTCATCACCAACCGTCTCGAGGGCGTGACCCGCGAGATGGGCGCGGGCATGCTGCGCAGCTCGCGCTCGCCCATCTTCGCCGAGAACAAGGATTTCGTCACCGCGGTGTTCGACCGGCAACTCAGGCTGGTGGCGCAGACCGCGTACATCCCCGTGCTCATGGGAGCGAGCCCCTTCGCGGTGAAGGCGGTCAGCGACCACTTCGGCGACGACGTGGAACCCGGCGACGTGATGATCCTCAACGATCCCTACCACGGCAACAACCACGCGCCGGACATCTCGGTGCTGAAGCCGGTGTTCTTCCAGGGGCGGCTCCGGTTCTGGGTGCTCAGCCGGGGCCACCACGCGGACATCGGCGGTGGCGGCGCGGCCGGCCGCAACCCCCACGCCGCCACCGCGTGGGAGGAAGGGCTGCGGATACCGCCGGCGAGGCTCTACCGGGGCGGCGTGTACAACCGGGACGTGTGGGAGATCATCCTGCTGAACGTGCGCCTGCGCGCCCTGGTAGAGGGCGACCTCCAGTGCCAGGTGGGTGCGTGCAACGTGGGGGAGCGGGCGCTCCAACAGATGCTCGAACGGTACGGCCGCGACAGCGTGGACCGCGCCATCGACGAGGTGCTGGACCGGAGTGAGGCGCAGATGCGGGAGCGCATCGCCGCGGTGCCCGACGGCGTCTACCACGCGTCGCGACAGCTTGACCACGTGCTGGAGGACGGCGGCGCCGCTCGGCGTCCGGCGATACGGCTCCGGGTAGACGTGGAAGGCGAGCGGCTGCACGTGGACTTCACCGGCTCCGACCCCCAGATCCCGGTCTATTACAACAGCTCCTACGCCAATACCGTATCGTCCTGCTACATCGGGCTCTTCTCCACCATCGCGCCGGACGTGGGCGTAAACGAGGGCGCCATGCGCCCGGTGTCGGTGACGGCGCCGGAGGGGACGCTGGTGAATCCGCGCGAGGGCGCCCCCACCACCCAGTGCACCGTGGCCACCTGTGCCACCATCGTGGAGGCGGTGTGGATGGCCCTGTCCGAGGCCATGCCGGAGCGGGCGCAGGCCGCCTGGGCGCGCACCAACGCCGGCGCGGGTACCGCCCTCAACCGCCGCACCGGCCGGCCCGGGGCCTTCATCCTCCATTTCGCCAAGGGCGGCGGGGGCGCCACCCACGGCTTCGACGGTTGGAGCCACATCAGTCCGGTGTCGTCCATGGGCGGCAGCCGGGTACCGGACCCGGAGCTCTACGAGCTGACCTTCCCGCACCGCATCCTCCAGTACGAGTACCGCCCGGACAGCGCCGGCGCGGGCAAGTGGCGAGGCGGGTACGGCGCGCTGTTCGCCCTGCGCTTCAACGAAGAGGGCACCGCGCTGTCCGTGCAGATCGGTAGCGGCGCCGAGGAGACGGCGCCGTTCGGGCTGGACGGCGGCGGCACCGCGGCGGCCGGGACAGTGTGCGTGCGGGGACAGGATGGCCGGGAGGTGGAGTTCCACCGGGCCGCCATGCACCACCCGCACGCCGGCGACGTCGCCGAAATCCGTTCCGCCGGCGGTGGAGGCTACGGCGACCCCTACGAGCGACCCGTGGAGGCCGTTCTGGACGACGTGGCCGACGGGCTGCTGTCACCCGCGAACGCACGTTTGCAGTACGGTGTGGTGGTGGACGCGGTTACGGGAGTCGCGGATCTGGAGGCGACCCGAAGGTTGCGGGAAGGGCGCCGCTCGGCGCGCGAAGCCCTGGGCTCTTGATCGCTTGACCGGCATACCCGGTAAAGAGGCATAATGGTCGCGCACGAACGGCCGCATCAAGAAGACGTGAAGGAAGGGTTAGCAGGAGGGGATCATGTCGAAGATCATCACGCGCGCGCTCACGCAGGAGCAGGACGGCGTACCCGGCTTCATCGCCACGCCGGAGCGGTCGGCGCCTGGCCCGGCGCTTCTCATCGTCCATCACCACTACGGCGTCACCGGCCATATCAAGCACATGGCCTGCGAGTTCGCCGAGGCCGGCTACACCGCCATGGTGCCCGCGCTCTACGACATCCTGGGCTTCTCCGATTTCCACGACGTGCAGAAGCAGACCACGGACGGGCGCTTCGTCGAGGTCATCGGCCAGGGCTGGCGCTACCTCTGCGGGCGTGACGACGTGGACGACAAGCACGTGGCCGTCATGGGCCTGTGCATGGGCGGGCGCATCGGTATCCACTTCGCCGCCGCCACGCCCCAGGCCGCCGCGTTCGTGGGTTACTATCCCTCGGTGCGGGAGGAGGGTCCCAGCAAGCTCAGGCCGCGCCATCCCAACGAGGCCGCTCGGGAGATCCACTGCCCGTCGTTGACGTTCTTCGGCGGCCACGACCGGGTCGCGCCCGTGCCGGTGCAGGAGAAGTTGCGCGCGTGCTTCCTGGAGGGCACCCCTGAGGTCGAGTGGCATTTCTTTCCCGAGGCGGGCCACGGCTTCGCCCTGGCCGACGGCGACGCCTACGCCCCGGCCCTGGCCAAGCTCACCTGGCCGCTGACCGTGAACTTTCTCGACCGTGTGCTGGGAGCCGCACCCGCGGCCGCCGCCGTGCGTTCGGTGGCCTGAGGCGGATCACCCGCCAACCGTCGGCTTGCGCCGGTGCCAGCCGGCCGCCTGCTCGTAGGCGTGGGCGGCCCGCAGCACCCGTTCTTCGCGGAAACGCGGCCCCACGACCTGGAGCCCGATGGGCAGGCCGCCGTCCGTGAACCCGCAGTTGACGCTCAGGGCCGGCAGGCCGGTAAGGTTGAAGGGCGTGGTAAAGAGCGAGCGGAAGTTCACGCCCGTGCCTTCGAGGCTGATCTTCTCTCCGTCCACTTCCATCACCGCCCGCTTGGATTCCTCGATGGTGGGTGCTGGCACCGCCGCCGTGGGCGCGGCGATGAGGTCCACCTGCTCGAAGGCTTCGTCGAACTCCCGGCACAACATCCGGCGGATGCGTTGCGCGGTCACGTAGGCTTCAGCGGGAATCAGCATGGCGCCGACGTTCTGAAGCAGCAGGCGCGGACTGTAGTCCCGCGGCCGCGCCGTCAGGTAAGGCAGGTTCTCCACGACGTTCTCCGGCCGCGTGATGCACGGCCACACGAACCTCGTCGTGTCGATGTGCGGCACCTCCACCTCCACCAGCGTGGCACCGAGGGATTCCAGTTGCCGCTGGGCCTCCACGAAGGCTTCCCGCACCGACCGCGTCGTGTAGCGGTCGAAGTAGTCCTTGACGACTCCCACGCGGAGGCCCTTGATACCGGCGTCGAGGCCGTCCTCGTAGTCCGGCACCGGCTCGTCCGCGCTGTTGGGGTCCTTCGGGTCTATTCCCGCGATGGCCCGCAGGATCAGGGCGCAGTCCCGCACCGTCTTGCTGAACACGCCCACGTGGTTGGTACTGAAGCCGCCGTCGCCGGGCACGTGCCCGAAGCGGCTGACGCGGCCATAGGTGGGTTTCAACCCCACGATGCCGCACAGCGATGCCGGGTTCCGCACCGAGCCGCCGTTGTCCGTGCCCAAAGAGCCGAGGCCCAGGCTCGCGGCCACTCCCGCCGCCGACCCGCCGCTGGAGCCCCCGGCGATCCGCTCCGTATCCCAGGGGTTACGGGTGGTGCCGTAGAACGGATTGATGGTGGTGCCGCCGTTGGCCCACTCGTGCATGTTGGTCTTGCCCAGGATCACCGCGCCCGCGTCCCTCAACCGCGCCACCACAGTGGCGTCGTAATCCGGAACGCAGTCCTCCAGCACCTTGGACCCCGCTGTCGTGCGGATGCCACGTGTCGCGATGTTGTCCTTGATGGACAAGGGAATGCCGTGCAGCGGCCCACGATACTTGCCTTCGCGTATCTCCGTCTCCGCCGCCCGCGCGTCCGCCAGCGCCTCGTCCCGGGATACCGTGACGTATGCGACCAGTTCCGGGTTCAAACGCTCGATCCGAGCGAGCACAAGCTCAGCAAGCTCTATCGGGGATAAGACCCCGCTCCTGATCTTCGCGGATGCATCCGCCAGGGTCAGCTCGGTCAAGTCCTGTTCCGTCATCAGGTATCCTCCAAGGCGTCGCTGCGGTCGAAGGGAAGCCTAAGCTAAGCACATGCGGGGCTCGGATCAAGAGCCGTGGTGTCTTTCAAGCTGGCGGTTTGCCAGGACGGTGATCTATAACGGAGTGAGCTTCGCAGGCACGGATGACTTGCAACAGGCCCTGGAGAACGACTGATATGCGCATCGCAGCCGTAGACCTTGTCAGCAACACCTGTTTTCCGGCCCTGGCCGCCCAGGAGCTGGGTTTCTACCAAGAAGAGGGCGCGGACGTGGAGATCGAGCTGGTCTCGCAGATCGGCGCCACGCGCGCGCTCCGGGAGGGGCACGCGGACGCCATGATCGCGGGGTCGGTGCACGACCTGTTGCGGGAGTTTCCCGGCTGGAGGGGGGCCAAGTTGTTGGTGGCGCTGTCTCAGGGGACGCCCTGGCTCCTGACGGTGCGCGCGGACCTCGCGGCGGAGCGGGGGGACATCGGCGGGCTGAAGGGCTTGCGCCTGACCGCGGCGGAAGGGCCGGACCTGGTGTTCAAGACGCTGCTGGCCGCCGGGGGCCTGGATCCCGAACGTGACGTGAGCATCGTGCATCTGCCGGGCTCCGAGGGCCGGGACGTTTCATTTGGCGTCTACGCCGCGCGCGGGCTGGAGTCCGGGCAAATCGACGGCTTCTGGTCCAACGCCATGGGCAGCGCCACAGCGGTTTCGCTCGGGGTCGGCAAGGTCCACGTGGACGTGCGGCGGGGCGACGACCCCGCGGAAGTCCGCTACTGCACCTTCGCAGGGGTGGGAACGACCGACGCCTTCATCGAACGGGAGCCGGAACAGGCCGCGGCCGCGGTGCGGGCCATCGTCAAGGCGCAGAAGGCGCTGCGCGCGGATCCCTCCAAGGCCGCGCTGGTGGGGGAGCGGCTCTTCCCGAAGGACGCGGCCGAGCTCATCACCGGCATCGTGGAGCGGGACGTGCCGTTCTACGAGCCCGCCATTTCCGAGGAGGCGGTCACGAAGCTGAACGCGTTCGCCCAGTCCGTCGGCCACCTGCCGGGGCCGGTACCCTACGAGCAGGTGGCGGCGGTCCGGTTCAGCGCTTTGTGGGAGGGGTGAGAAGCGCGACTTCGACGCGATCCGCCGTTCAGAACCCTGCCGCCGGCTCCAGCGCCCCTTCCGGCGGCGTGCGCGTCTCGTAAGCCCACTCGGGCATGTGGCTCTCCATGCCGTTGGCGGCCAGCTCGGCCTCGTAGGTCTTTCGGATCTGCGGGTCCTCGTCCATGTAGGAGATGGCGTTGCCGCCGTCGCGGGTGTCCACCGCGCCTACGTCCTTGGCCTGGGCGCCGGGGGCGCCGCCGCGCCGGAAGGCCGGTCCGTAGGGGCCGTCGAAGATCAGCAGCCTGAGCCCCTCCGGATCGGTGCCGAAGTGCTGATGGAACCAGTCGCCGCGCATGGGCGCGGCGCTGATCATGCCCACCGGCTCGTAGGTCTGCTGCTTGACGTCGTCCCCGCGTCCTGCCTCCCACGGCCGCATGCCCAGGGTGTCCGGCCACGTGCAGCTGAAACCCTTGCCCTTGATGCACACCAGGATGGCGCCGGAGCTGTGCTTGTGCGCCTTGGAGTATTGGCCGGTCTCGTACTGGGCGATCTTCATGTAGAAGTTGGCCCCGGCCATGTGCGGCTCCACCCGCCGGTAGCTGAAGGAGCGTCGGTTGTCCCGCGGCAGCTCGCAGGTGACGATGTCCGGGATGACGTTGGTGAGGCGCATGGCCAGGCCGCGCACCGGGTCGGCGCGTACTTCTTCCACGGGCTTGAAGTAGTCGTCATCGCCGGAGAACCGTTTGCTGAATTCGTAGGGGCAGTTCATCACGAACTCGGCGTCGCGGGTCAGGTTCAGGATGTTGGGCGCGGTGGTGGCGGCGAGGAGCATGGCCGGGGCGGAGGTGGCGTTGACCACCCGGTGCCAGGCGTTGAGCGGGATGCCGAAGAGCGAGCCCGGACCCCACTCGAAGGTGAGCTTCCTGCTCTCGCTCTCGTGCCACACCTCGGTGGTGCCGCGCCCCTCGACCACGTAGTAGGTCTCCTCGTAGAGATGGCGCTCGGCGTTGAGCGAGCCCGCGCCGGGGACCTCCACCACGTACATGCCCCAGAGGTGCTCGGTGCCCAGGAGCTGGATGCCGATGCCGCGCCCGCCCAGGCGGCTCCAGGGCTTGAGCGGCAGGTCCTGGACCTTGTGCACGCCGATGTCCCGGTGGATGGAGATGCCCTGGTCCTCCATGAAACGGTCGTAGGGTGATTTCGGGTTCTGCCACGTGCCGAAACCGGCCTTGCCCGTGGCCGAGGGCTCGTTGAAATCGAAAAGTTCCGCGCCGGGCTCCACTCCCATGATGTCCTCCTTGGTCTTCCAGGTGGCTGTCAGGGAGGATGTTAGCGGCGGCCCCAGGAAGGGTCAAGCGCCTGGCCGCACGGGTCCGGGTGGGTTAATTCTCCGCGTGGATTCACGGGTTTCGTCGTTTGATAGGGTAAGGCCTTTGATTTATAGTGGCACTGCTTCGGTCGCCATCGGCCGGGCGTTTCCAATCGAGCGACAACGCAACAGCCAACGGGGCGGTCCCCGCCTTTCCGAGGAAGGAGTTGAGCCATGAAGGACGGATTTCGAGTAATCGATTCGGATCGGCACATCATGGAGCCTTCGGACATGTATGACCGGTACATGCCGAAGAAGTTCCACGGGCGGGTAAAGATCACCGGACCGAACCAGTCCAACCGCCTCGTCGACGGCAAGCCCGTGTCCGACTCCAACCGGCGGCCGGACCGGGAGGTCACCGACTACGGCTACATCTTCGCCAGCAACGAGTCCTGGCGCGAGACCTTCGCCGAGGCCATCGCCACCGGTTTCGACCCCGTGTCCAACCTGCGCGACATGGACAAGGAAGGCATCGACCTGAGCGTGCTGTTCCCGACCATGGGCCTCTACGTCATGTGGAGCTCGGACATCGACCCCGAACTGAGCCAGGCCATCTGCCGTGCCTACAACACCTGGCTGGCCGAGTACTGCGGCCACGATGAGTCGCGGTTGCGCGGCGTCATGCTGCTGCCGTTGCAGGATCCCGCCCGCGCCGTCGAGGAGCTGCGCCACGCGCGCGAGAAGCTCGGCCTGGTGGGGATCTTCTGGCGCCCCAACAAGCTCTGCGGGCGCACGCTGGCGAGCCCGGACTACTATCCGATCTACGAGGCGGCCCAGGACCTGGGCGTGACCGTGTGCGTCCACGAGGGCGCGCGCACGGTCCTGGAGCAGGCGGGCGGCGACCGCTACAGTGAGTTCGGCCGCCACGTGGCCTGTCATCCCATGGAGCAGATGCTCGCCTGCCTGAGCTTCTGCGGCGACGGCGTCCTGGAGAAGTTCCCCGCGTTGAAGGTCGCCTACCTGGAGTCCGGTTGCGGTTGGGTGCCGTTCTGGCTGGAGCGCATGGATGAGCACTGGGAGCACGAGTCTCACGGTTCCGCCAAGACCACGCCGGAGAAGCCGAGTTTCTACTTCCACCGCCAGTGCTGGGTGAGTTGCGAGGCCGGCGAGGAGTTGGTGCCGAGCTTCGTCGAGCACGTCGGCAACGATCGCCTGACCATGGCCACGGACTATCCCCACAGTGACTGCATCGACAAGTGGCCGGATCTCACCGTGGGCGCCCTGAGCGCCAACGACAAGCTGTCGGAGGAGACGCGCCGCAAGATCCTGTGGGACAACCCGGTGCAGATGTTCGGGCTGGGGATGTAGGCGGGATACGAACGATGGCGAAATACCGGGTCGTTTACTGTGGCAGCAACGATATTCCCGTCGACCTGATCGAGCCCATCCTGCGCGAGGCGGATGCGGAGATGGTGATCGCCCGGCCGACCAACGACGAGGAGTTGGCCGAGGCCGGGCGCGACGCCGACGGCATGATCTTTCATGGGGCCTTGCCGCTCACCCGCGAGATCATCTCCAAGCTCAACCGCTGCAAGGTGGTGTGCCGCACCGGCGTGGGCGTGGACCGGCTGGACTTGGCCGCGGCCAAGGAGCACGGCGTCACCGTGTGCAACGCCGCCGGCTGCAACTCCATCGAAGTGTCGGAGCAGATGATCGGCCTCATGATCGCCATCTCTCGCAAGCTCGTGCGCATGAACCAGTACGTGCGCGAGGGTCGCTGGCGCCGCCACACCGCCGAGCTGCACTCCTACCGCGGCCCGGTGTCACGTATCGCCGGGCAGACCCTGGGAATCGTGGGCCTGGGCAACGTGGGGCGCCAGGTGGCGCCTCGGGCCCAGGGCATGAAGATGAACGTCCAGGCGGTGGACCCGTACGTGGCTCCGGAACTCGCCGAGGCCATGGGCGTGAAGCTGGTGTCCCTGGACGAGCTGGTGCGCACTTCGGACGTGATCAGCCTGCACGCTCCGCTCGTGTCCGCCACCCGCAAGATGTTCGGCAAGGCCCAGTTCACCGCCATGAAGAAGTCGGCCTACATCCTCAACTGCGCCCGCGGCGGCCTGGTGGACACCGACGCCCTCTACGAGGCCCTCACCACCAACGAGATCGCCGGCGCCGCCCTCGACGTCACCGACCCCGAACCCATGCCCGCCGACCACCCGATCCTCACCCTCCCCAACGTCATCGTCACGTGCCACACCGCCGCCAACTCCAACGAGTCGTACGTGGACTGCCAAACCCACGCCGCCAGGGAAGTCGTGCGGGTGCTACAGGGCGAGCCCCCGACAACGGAGATCAACGATCCGTGGCTGGTGAGCGAGGCGCAGGATCAGGGGTTTGGAGGGGTTTGAGGCTTCAACCCGGATACCAGCAGCCCACCTCGACGCGGTTCCCTTACCCGCGATCATAGAACGCGACGGAAGCGTCCACGTCACACTTCGATACTTGGAGATGATTGAGCCTAATGTCGCGGTCAGTGCGGTAGCCTAGCCGCTGGCCTTCCGCGCCTCCCGGACCGCCCGCCACAGCTTCGGCGCCGTGTACGGCATGTCGATGTGGTCGATGCCCAGCGGCGACAACGCGTCCATCACGGCATTGGCCACCGCCGGCGGTGCGCCGTTGGTGCCGGCTTCGCCGACGCCCTTGACGCCCAGGGGGTTGAAGGGGTTGGGGGTTTCCGTTTCGCCGATGATGAGGGGCGGCATGGTGCTGGCGCGGGGGACGGCGTAGTCCATGAGGGTGCCGGTGCGGGGCTGGCCTTCCTCGTCGAAGACCATTTCCTCGCACAGGGCCTCGCCGAGGCCTTGGGCAAGGCCGCCGTGGACCTGGGCCTCGACGACCATGGGGTTCAGGACCACGCCGATGTCGTCCACCAGCACGAGCTTCTCGATGGTCAGCTCGCCGGTGTCGGCGTCGATGCGCACGAGGGCCACGTGGGCACCGAAGCCCCAGGCCTCGCGGTTGGGATCGAAGAAGGCGATCTCGTGAAGACCGGGATCCATTCCCGCCGGCGTGCCCTTGGCGTGGGCCGCGCCGGCCACCTGGCGCCAAGTCACGCTCCGTTCCGGCACGCCGGCCACGGCGAAACCGCCCTCCACCTGGACCACGTCGTCCGCCGACGCCTCCATGAGGTTGCCGGCGATGGCCTTGGCCTTGGCGACCACGCGTTCGGCGGCGATTGCCAGGGCGCCGCCGCCCATGACCGCGCTGCGGCTGCCGAAGGTGCCGGTGCCCTGTTGGATGGCGGTCGTGTCGCCGTGGCGCACCACGACGTCGTCCATGGAGACCATGAGCTTGTCCGCGGCCACCTGGGCCCACACGGTCTCGTGTCCCTGTCCGTGGGAGCTGGAACCGGTCAGCACCGTGACCGCGCCGGTGCGGTCCACCCGCACGGCGCCGCTCTCGAACCCGGCGCCGCCGCTGGGCTCCACGAAGGTGGAGACGCCGACGCCCACCAACTCGCCCCGCGCCCGCGCCTCGTCGCGCATGCGGATGAGCTGGTCGTAGTCCGACAGCCTCAGCGCCTCGTCCAGCGACTTTTCGTAGTCTCCCGAGTCGTATTCTACGCCCACGCCGGTGCGGTAAGGGAACTGGTCCGGCTGGATGTAGTTCTTGCGGCGGATCTCCAGGGGGTCCATGCCCAAGTCGCGCGCGGCCTTGTCCGCCAGCCGCTCGATGTTGAGAACCGCCTCCGGCCGGCCGGCGCCGCGGTACGGCCCCGTGGGCACGGTGTTGGTGAAGGCGGAGACGATCTCTACCCGCACGTCCTGGATCTGGTAGCAGCCGGGAGCCATCACCAGCATGCGCTGGGGCGGTCCGGCGGTGGCGGAGTGCAGGTACGCGCCCAGGTTCGCCACCACCCGCACCTTGAGGCCCAGCATCTTTCCGTCCTTGCTCAGGGCCAGCTCCGAGGTCATGGCCTGGTCGCGTCCCTGGCAGGTGGTGAGGAAGTCCTCGCTGCGGGTGGCCATCCACTTGACGGGGCGGTTCAGCTTCTGGGCCACGTGGCACACCAGCACGTCCTCGCGGTAGACGCAGCCCTTGCTGCCGAAGCCGCCGCCCACGTCCGGCGCGATGACGTGGATGCGGTTCTCGGGGAAGCCCAGGGAGTTGGCCAGGTCGGTCCGGGACCGGTGCGGTCCCTGGGTGGACATCCATACCGTCAGTTCGTTGCGGATGGGGTCGGGGTACGCCAGCACCCCCCGCGCCTCCATGGACATGGCCACGAGCCGCGGACTCTTCATGTGGAGACGGGAGATGTGGTCGGCTTCGGCGAACGCCTTGTCGACGTCGCCGTTCTCCTTCCTCATGGTGTAGCAGTGGTTGGTGTCCAGCTCCTCGTGAGCCAGGGGCGCGCCCGGCTCCAGCGCGGCCTCGGCGTCCGTGACCACGGGCAGGGGGTCGTAGGTCACGCCGATGGCCGCCGCGGCGTCTTCCGCAAGGGCGCGGCTCTCGGCCACCACCGCCGCGATGGGGGCGCCCACCGCGTGCACCGCGCCCCGAGCCAGCACCGGATGTTCCGGCATGTTCATGTCCGGCGTGAGCATGGGCGCCCGCAACGCCAAATCGCCGGTGTCGTCGCCCGTGAGCACGCACACGACGCCGGGCATGGCCGCGGCCTCGGCGGTGTCGATGGACAGGATGCGGGCGTGGGGGTGGGTGCTCCGGTGGATCGCCACGTGCAGGATCCCCGGCAGGTTCACGTCGTCCACGTAGCATCCCTGGCCGGTGAGCAGGGGCGGGTCCTCGACCCGGCGGATGGAAGCGCCGATCAGGCTGTTGGGACTGCTTTGCTCTGTGCTCATGGGTAGTCCTTGAAGTCTTGGGTGTGGGGCGCGTCGTGCTTGGAGCAGTTTGCGCGGACAGGTCTATGCTCGCGCCGCCGCCGCTTCGATGGCGCGCCGCGCGTAGACCGCCGCCATGTGGCGTTTGTACTCTTCGTCGGCGTAGGAATCCGCGTGTGGATCGATGCCGTCCGCGGCCCGCTCCGCCGCCGCGGCGATCACTTCCGGCGTGAGCGCTTGTCCTTCCAGGGCGGCTTCGGTGCCCGTGGCCCGGTGCGGGATTCCGTCCACGCCCCCCAGCACCACACGCGCGCCGGTGCACGCGCCTGAACCGTCCACCGTCAGCGCCGCCGCCGCGCTCACCACCACGTAGCCCGAGGCCGGATGCGGCAGCTTGGCGTAGCTCGTCCGCGCGGGCGCGGCCGGCAGCGGGATCCGGATCGACGTGAGGATCTCGTTGGGCTCCAGCGCGGTGGTGAAGAAGTCCTCGAAGAAGTCTTCCGCCGCCACCGTGCGCTCGCCCTCGGCCGAGGTCAGCACGAACGACGCGTCCAGCGCCGTGAGGGTCACCGGAAGATCGGCGCCGGGATCGGCGTGGGCGACGCTGCCGCCCATGGTGCCGCGGTTGCGCACCTGCAGGTCGCCGATGACCGAAGCGGTGTCCGCCAGCCCCGGCAGGAGGTTCCGCACCGTCTCCGACGTGGACACCTCGGTGTGGGTGGTCAGGGCGCCGATGACCAGGGTGTCGCCGTCTTGCCGGATGCCGCTCAGGCCGGGGATCCGGCTCAGGTCGATGAGCACCTCGGGCTGGGTCAGGCGGAGCTTCATGGCCGGCAGCAGGCTGTGCCCTCCGGCCAGGAGCTTGGCGTCCTCCCCGTGTTGCCGCAGAAGGCCGAAGGCTTCCGCCAGGGAGCCCGGCGCCTCGTATCCGAAGCTGGCTGGATGCATGCTGTTACCTCGGTTGCTGGGCCGCCGTGCGGATGGCCTTGACGATGTTCACGTAGCCCGTGCAGCGGCACAGGTTGCCTTCCAGGGCGTGCTTGATGGCGTCGTCGTCCGCGTCCGGCTGGGTCTCCAGCAGGTGCGCGGCGGTCATCACCATGCCCGGCGTGCAAAAGCCGCACTGGAGGCCGTGTTCTTCCTGAAAGGCCGCCTGGACAGGGTGCAGGGTGGCGCCGTCGGCCAAGCCCTCGATGGTGGTGACCTCGGCGCCGTCGGCCTGGACCGCCAGGACCGTGCAGGACTTCACCGCGGCGCCGTTCAGGTGGACGGTACACGCGCCGCACTGGCTCGTGTCGCAGCCTACGTGGGTGCCGGTGAGCCCCAGGTTTTCGCGCAGGAAGTGCACCAGCAGCAGCCGCGGTTCCACCTCGGCCGCGCGCGCCGTGCCGTTCACGGTAACGTTGATGGTTCTTGCGGGGTGTTCCATGGAGTCCTCTTCAGGGTCGCTCAATCCTCCGGCAGGTTCACGTCGTGCAAAGCACGTCATAGCCGCGAAACAGGCTGTGTCAAAACTCCGCTCGGATGAGAATTGCCACCAACGCCCCGAGTCGTCATTCCCGCTTCCGCGGGAATGACGTGTTAGGGTTGCCCTGCAGCGGTCCGCCAACCGACTTCAAGCACTCCCGCGCCCCTCCGTCAAGGGGCCTGACGCCGGCTGGTTACGGTTGTTCCGTGACCGGCGCGGCCTGCAGGGCGGCGGCTTCCGCGTGAGGCTCGGGGCGTGCGCCCGACTGGCCGGAGCGCTTGCGCGGCCGGCGGCGTTTGCCGGCCGGACGTGCGCGCTTGGCCTCCACGGCTTCCGGGCTTGCCGTGCGGCTCCGGCGCTTCTTGTCCGGCTGTCCTTCCGACGGCCTCGGGATGGACTGGCCGAGGATCTTCTCGATGGCCACCACGGACTTGCTGTCGGCGGCGGTGGCGAAGCTCGTGGCCCGGCCGACGGCGGCCATGCGCGCGGTGCGGCCGATGCGGTGCACGTAGTCTTCCGGCGTGTAGGGGAGGTCGTAGTTGATGACGTGGGCGATGTTGTCGATGTCGAGGCCGCGGGCGGCGATGTCGGTGGCCACGAGGATGCGGTGGCGGCCCCGGCGGAACCCTTCCAGGGCGCCGCGGCGGCGCTCGAGCGACAGGTTGCCGTGGATCTCGGCGGCGCGATGGCCGCTGCGGCGCAGGGTCTCGGCGATGAGGTCGGCGCGGCTCTTGGTGCGGGTGAATACCAGCACGGCTTCGTCGTTGTCCTTGAGGAGGGACAGCAGGAGCGATGTCTTGGCCCCCGGCGTGGTGTCGTGGAGCGTGTGGGTGACGCCGTCCGCGGGGGTGGCGGGCTTGGCGACCACCGCCTTGAACGGGTCCCGCAACGACATGCGCACCAGCTCCCGCAGGTCCGTGGGCAGGGTGGCGGAGTAGAGGAAGCTCTGGCGCTCGGGCGGGAGCGCGTCGATGACCTGGTTCAGTTGATCGGCGAAGCCCATGTCGAGCATGCGGTCGGCCTCGTCCAAAACCACCACTTCCACGTCTCTCAGGTCCAGGTGGCCGTCCCACATGAGGTCCAGCAGCCGGCCCGGCGTGGCTACGATGATCTCGGGGTGACGTCCGAGGCCGCGGATCTGCGCGTGCATGTCGGCGCCGCCCACTACCGTGGTGGCGTAGACCCGCAGCGAGCGTCCGATGTCGTCGATGGTCTCCTGGATCTGGAACGCCAGCTCACGCGTCGGCGCCAGGATCAAGCCGCGCGGCGGTCCGGCCGGCGAGCCCGCGAGCCGCTCCACCATGGGGATCACGAACGCCGCGGTCTTGCCGGTGCCGGTCTGTGCGCAGCCGAGGACGTCGCGGCCTTCAAGGGCCGGGGGCAGAGCCTTTGCCTGTATGGGAGTGGGGGAAGTGAAACCGATCCTGGCGAGGTCTCTGAGCAGTGGATCGGACAGACCGAATGTGTCGAACGATGCGGAATCTGAGTTTGACATAAATGTTTCTTTGCGCGGAAGTCGGTCTCGGGAGAATGGCTGACGGTTGAGGTGCACACTCGTCAGACGGGGTTTCGGTTTTGAAAGCTTGGCGGTCACCGTCCCGTCACGGGACCGCCAAGCTGAATGGGTTGATGCGTGGAATATAACTCGCGTTACCTTACCAGCGGCCGGGCCTGCCTCCGCCCGAGCGTCTGTTGCCGCCGCCACCGCCGCCCCCGCCCCCGGCGTTGCCGAAGCCGCCGGACCTGCGCTCCTGCGGACGTGCCTCGTTCACGGTCAGCGTACGGCCCTGAAGCTCCGTTCCATTGAGCGCGTCGATGGCCTTCTGGCATTCGTCGCTCGAGCCCATTTCCACGAAGCCGAAGCCACGCGACTGGCCGGTGAACTTGTCCGCGATGACCGTGGCGGACTCCACCGTCCCGTGCTCGGTGAAGATCTCCTCGAGCTGGCCATCTGTCACGGAATAGGGCAAACCGCCCACATATAATTTCTGACTCATGTTTCTCTCCAATTGTTGAGACAAAAGAAAACCAGTCTGTTCGACCCTGGGATCGCCGCCGTGGGCAAGAACATGCGTCTTTCACTGCACGTGGTGAGTTTTTGCTTTTGGACTAGAGCTTCGACGGGAAGACTAGGCTGGAACACAGCTTGATTAAGGAGGGAGTGTAGCCGCATCCGGCGTCTGTGTCAACGAGCGCGGACCCCTCGGTCGCAACTACCCGCCGCGCCGCTACCGGCGTCGATACCGGTAGTGAACCGAAAAGGAGAGTTTGGCAGACGACTGAATGGCCGACTCGGGATTAGAGGTCCTCTATGCGAGGTTGCGGACCGGGGACGATATCCGCGATGTCGGGATCGATATCATCGCCGCGTTCCGGCCGGTCTTCCCGGGCTTCCTTGCGTTCGGCGCGCCGCCTGGCCTTTTCCTCCTTCTTCTCCTGCTTCGCGCGTTCCCGTTGCCGCTTGGCAAAAGTAGTTCGTGGTTGGGCCATTCGCACAGTTTAGCGTTTCTCGCCGCGAACGCCAAATGGGTGACGGATTCGGGGCCCACACGAACCGACCGGTTCGGTGGCGCTACATCGTCAGCCCGTCGATGAACTGCGCGCCGGGTATCTTGTCGAGGTCTTTCGGGGCCATCTTGAGCTTGGAGGAACGGCTCCCGGAGCCGAGGATCACGTATTCTTGCGACAACAGGTTCGGGTCGACGTACACCGGCAGGCCCGCCGGCAGCGCGAACGCAGTGACGCCGCCGATCATCATGCCGGTCAACTTTCCGGTCTCTTCGGCGGAGGCGAACGAGGCCCTCGACACTCCCATCAACCGTTTGACCGTCTTGTTCACGTCCAGCCGTGCGGATGCCTGCACGATGCACGCGCAGTACTTTTTCTCGCCGCGCTTGGACGCCACGATGATGGTATTCCCGCTGGTCTCCAGCGGGTAGCCGTACTTCTCGCAGAACGCCGCGGTGTCGGCGAAGTCCGGGTCGATTTGCACGATTTCGCAGGGGACTCCGAGTTCCTCGAGGGCGGCGGTGACCTTCGTCTCGACGTCCGTGGGAGCGTGTCCGGTCGGTGTCATGCGGTGCGCCTCAGCTCCCGCTCTCCATCAGCCGGTACACCCGCTCGGGGCTCATGGGCAGATCGCGGACGACTATGCCCACGGCGTTGCGCAGGGCCGCGGCGATGGCCGGCGCCACCGGGGCGAGGCCGCCCTCGGCCATGCCCTTGCTGCCGAAGGGGCCGGGCCCGTCGCCGTTCTCGATGAGGACGGAGTCGAACACCGCGGGCAGGTCCTTGAAACGCGGCAGCGCGTAGTCGATGGCGCTGGGGTTGAGCAGCAGCGCGCCGTCGAATACCTGCTCCTCGGTGAGGGAGTTGCCCATGCCGAACATGACCGAGCCCTGCTCCTGGCCCTCGCACCGGAGCGGGTGCATGGCCTGGCCGATGTCCGCCGAGGAAACGTAGCTCAGGCAGCGCGCCTTGCCGGTTTCCGCATCCACCGCCATCACCGCGATACCGGCGTTGATCTCCCAGGTACGGATGTCGATGCGGTCACGGGTGAGGGCCTTGTCCATGCCCCGGCCCACCAGCGTGCCGGTGGTGCGCCCGGCCAGCTCCTCAAGGCTCAGCACCGGATCGCCGTCGCTCGAGAATACGCCGTCGTCCAGGGACAGGTTCCGGGCGTCCCGGTCGGTGAGGGCCCCGGCCTGTTGCAACAGCAGCTCCCGCAACTCCTCGGATGCGCGCTTCACGGCGTTGCCCATGAGCACGGTGATGCGGCTCCCGTAGACGCCGGATGCGCCGGGGGTGGTGCTGGTGTCGTAGGGGGCGATGATGATCCGCTCGATGCCGACGCCGAGCACCTCCGCGGCGGTCTGGGCCAGTACCGTCTTGGCGCCGCCGCCGATCTCCGGGGCGTTGGCGTGCACCGAGAAGGTGGCGTCGTCGTTGAACACGATGCGGGCGTTGTATTGGGTGGTGGACAGGTCCTTGATGGCGCAGGCGATGCCGGTGCCGATCTTCTCGCCGGGCCGGGCAAGGGATTCCGGAGCGTGTTCCCGTTGGGTCGCCTCGAACCGTTCCAGGCACACCTGGAACGTGGCCAGCGGATCGCCGTCCAGGGGCGGCCCGCCGAGCACGTACCGTTCGCCGGAACGCAGCAGGTTCTTGCGGCGGAACTCGATGGGGTCGTAGCCCAGCTCGGTGCAGATGCGGTCGGTGTGCGCTTCGCACGCCCAGCCGAGCTGCACGCTGCCGATGCCGCGGAAGGCTCCGGCGGGGACCCTGTTGGTGTAGACCGAGTAGCAGTCCGCGCGCGCGTGCTCCATGCGGTAGGGGCCCACGGCGCGGAACGCGGATTTCCGCGTGACCTGGATGCCGAAGTCGGCGTAGGCGCCGGTGTCGAGATAGATCTTCGCCTCGCGGCACAACAGCGTGCCGTCCGCGCGCAGCCCGGTGCGGATCTCGATGTCGGCCGGATGGCGCCGCGCCGTGAACGCGGTCTCCTCCATGGACAGGCGAAGCTGCACCGGCGTCCCGGTGGCGGCCGCCGCCAGCACCGCGAGGTGCTCCATGCTCACGTGCCCCTTGGAGCCGAAGCCCCCGCCCACGTAGGGGACCTTCACCGTGACCTGTCCGGGCTCCAGTCCGAACATGCGCGCCAGCTCGTCGCGCACCGGAAAGGGCGCCTGGGAGGAAGTGTGAACGGTGACGGACTGGTCGTCGACCATGGCCACGGCGCAGTGGGGCTCCATGGGGTAGTGGAACAGCGACGGGAAGGTGAAGCGGTCCTCGATGACGTGGGCGGCCTCGCGGAAGGCCCCTTCCGGGTCGCCCGCGGTGAAGTGGGTGCCGCCGCAGTGGTTGTGGGCGTAGTCGTACTCGAAGTCGTCGGCGCCCTCGGTGTCGTAGACGGCGTCGGCGTCGTGCACCAGCGTGCCGCCCTGGATCGCCGACCGCATCTCCGCCACCTGCGGCAGCGGCGTGTAGCGCACCTCCACCCGCGCCGCCGCCTCCACCGCGGCGGTTTCGTTGTCCGCCACCACGATGGCCACCGGCTCACCCTGGAAGCGGGCCTTCTCGTGGGCCAGCACCGGCCGGTCCTTCACCGACTGCCCGTAGGGCTTGAGGGCGCGAATGCACCCGAGCCGCCCGATGTCCAGACTGTCGTAGGTGATGATGGTGTGGACTCCGGGAACCGCGCGCGCGGCTTCGAGTTCGAACCCGTCGATGCGCGCGTGGGCGTGGGGGCTCGAGACGAGCCTGGCGAACTTCATTCCCGGCACCGTGAGGTCCGCCGTGTAGACGGCGCTCCCGGTGACCTTTTCGTCCGCGTCCAGACTGCGGACCGATCGGCCGACGTATTTCATCGATAAAGCTCCAGAGTTGGGTTGGTACCTCTATAACGAACCTGCGGGGGTTTCGGAAACGGCCTCCTCATTCCGAGGGAATGGCGGAAACCGCCCTACATTGATAGACTGGGAGAGCGACATCGGCGAATCCAGCCGACCGCCCGCCTCGGCACCAGCGTTCAGGGAATCTCCGCGGTGACGGGCCGCCCCCGGCGGACCCCGTAGCGCGTCCTTCGCCAAAATGCGGTAGCTGCTGAATTCCGGTCTGTTTTGTGGTATTCGCGATAGTTTCGAGTGCCGGCAGGACGGGGCGAACCGTCTTGCAGAGGTCTGTTCGACATGAAGAAGCATCAAGGACTCTATGACCCCGCGTACGACCACGACGCCTGCGGCGTGGGTATCGTTGCCAACCTGAACGGCCACAAGTCCCACGACATCATCCGCCACGCCGTCGAGGTCCTGATCAACCTGGAGCACCGGGGCGCGTGCGGCTGCGACCCGCAAACCGGCGACGGCGCCGGCATCCTGTTCCAGATTCCCCACGCCTTCTTCCAGCGGCATTGCCGGCCCATGGGCATCTCTCTGCCGGATCCGGGCCGGTACGGCGTCGGCATGGCCTTCCTGCCGCGGGAGACGGAACACCATGGCTGGTGCGAGCAGGTGGTGGAGAAGACCGTCCGGGACGAGGGCCAGGAGTTCCTGGGCTGGCGCGACGTGCCCGCGGACTTCACCCAGTGCGGCGAGTTGGCCGCTCAGGTGGCGCCGCTGATCCGGCAGTTCTTCATCGGGGCCGGCCCGGAGATCGCCACCCAGGACCAGTTCGAGCGCAAGCTCTACGTCGTCCGCAAGGTCATCGAGAACGCGGTGGACGCGGGACTCGTCCCGGAGGTCCGGGACGACTTCTACATCTCCAGCCTGTCCAGCAAGACCGTGGTCTACAAGGGGCTCTTGCGCGCCGATCAACTGGATTCCTTTTATCGGGACCTGTCCGACGACTCCATGATTTCGGCCCTGGCCCTGGTGCACTCGCGCTACAGCACCAACACACTGGGGTCGTGGCGGCTCGCCCATCCCTACCGCATGCTGTGCCACAACGGCGAGATCAACACGATCCGGGGCAACCAGAACTGGATGCGTGCGCGCGAGGCGCTGTTCTCGTCGCCGCTGTTCGGCGACGACATGGGCAAGCTGAGTCCCATCATCCGCGAAGGCGCCAGCGACACCGCGGGGTTCGACAACGCGCTGGAGCTGCTGGTGTCCACCGGCCGCTCGCTGCCTCACGCCCTCATGATGATGATCCCCGAGGCGTGGGAAAACCACGAGACCATGTCCGACGAGAAGAAGGCCTTCTACGCCTACCATGCCTGCCTCATGGAGCCGTGGGACGGTCCGGCGCTGATCGCCGCGTGCGACGGCGACCGCGTGTGCACCACCCTGGACCGGAACGGGTTGCGGCCTTTCCGCTACGTGGTCACCGATGACGACTTCATCGTCGGCGCCTCCGAGGCCGGCGTGCTGGACCTTCCGCCGGAGCGCATCCTGATGCGCGGACGGCTGCAGCCGGGACGGTTGCTTCTCGTCGACACACTGGAAGGGCGCATCATCGCCGACGACGAGATCAAGCACGAGATCAGCACCCGCCGGCCCTACCGCCAGTGGCTCGACCGGGAGATGGTGACGCTGGACGACCTGCCCGAGCCCGGGGAAGCGCCGGGGTACGACGCGGACACGCTCGCGGAACGGCAGCGGGCCTTCGGCTACACCAGCGAGGAGTTGAAGATCCTCATCGGCCCCATGGCGGAGCGCGGCGAGGAGCCCGTGGGCTCCATGGGCAACGACGCCCCTCTCGCGGTGCTGTCCGACAAGCCGCAGTTGCTGTTCCACTACTTCAAACAGCTCTTCGCTCAGGTGACCAATCCGCCGCTGGACGCCCTCCGCGAGGAGTTGGTGACGGCCCTTCGGACGTCCGTCGGTTCGGAGCAGGACCTCTTCGCCGAGACCGCGGAGCATTGCCGCCAGCTCCAGCTCGACCGGCCGATCGTCTCCAACCGTGATCTGGCCCGGATCAAGGCGCTGGACCGGCCCGGACTCAAGGCGGAGACGCTGCCGGCCGTGTTCCCGCGGTCCGCTTCGGTGGGCGCGTTGGAGGCGGCGGTGGACGCGCTGTGCGTGGAAGCCGGCCGGGCCATCAAGGAGCGCGGCGCCACCGTGCTGATCCTCTCCGACCGGAACGTGGGACCGGACTCGGTTCAGATCCCCACTCTGCTGGCCACCGCGGCGGTGCACCACTACCTCATCCGCGAAGGCCTGCGCACCAGCGCCGCCCTGGTAGTGGAATCGGGCGAGGCGCGGGAGGTGATGCACTGCTGCCTGCTCATCGGCTACGGCGCCAACGCGGTGAACCCGTACCTGACGCTGGAGACGGTGGAGTGGATGTGCCGCGACGGCATGCTCGGCGATACGGACATTCCCGGCGACAAGGCCCGCGCCAACCTCATCAAGGCGCTGTGCAAGGGCGTGCTCAAGACCATGTCCAAGATGGGCATCTCCACCATCAAGTCGTACCACGGCGCGCAGATCTTCGAGGCCATCGGCCTCCGGCAGTCGGTCATCGACAAGTACTTCACCTGGACGGCCTCGCGCATCGAGGGCGTGGGTCTCGACGAGATCGAGCAGGAGTACCGCCGCCACCACCACCACGGCTATCCCGAGCGCGCGCCGGCGAGCGACGGCACCTTGGACGTGGGCGGCTACTACCAGTGGCGCAAGGACGGCGAGCACCACCTGTTCAACCCGCACAGCATCGCGTTGTTGCAGAACTCCACGCGCACGGCGGACTACGATCTCTTCCGGGAGTACGCGAAGCAGATCGACGACCAGAGCCGGCTCCTGGGCACGTTGCGGGGCCTGTTCGAGTTCCGTCCCATGCAGCCGCCCGTACCCATCGAGGAGGTAGAGCCGGCGGAGGAGATCGTCAGGCGCTTCTCCACCGGGGCCATGTCCTACGGCTCCATCAGCAAGGAGGCGCACGAGAACCTGGCCATCGCCATGAACCGCATCGGCGGGCGCAGCAACTCGGGCGAGGGCGGCGAAGACCCGGACCGCTACTACCCGGACGACAACGGCGACTGGCGCAACAGTGCCATCAAGCAGGTGGCTTCCGGCCGCTTCGGCGTGACGAGCAACTACCTGGTGAACTGCACCGACCTGCAGATCAAGATGGCCCAGGGGGCCAAGCCCGGCGAGGGCGGGCAGTTGCCCGGCCACAAGGTGTTCGAGCCCATCGCGAAGGTGCGCAAGTCCACCCCTGGGGTAGGGCTCATCTCGCCGCCGCCGCACCACGACATCTACTCCATCGAGGACCTGGCCCAGCTCATCCACGACCTCAAGTGCGCCAACGACCGCGCGCGCATCCACGTCAAGCTGGTGGCCGAGGTGGGTGTGGGCACGGTGGCGGCCGGCGTCTCCAAGGGCAAGGCCGACGTGGTGCTCATCAGCGGCTACGACGGCGGCACCGGCGCCTCGCCGGAGTCGTCCATGAAGCACGCCGGCATCCCCTGGGAACTGGGCGTGGCCGAAACGCAGCAGGTGCTGGTGCAGAACGACCTGCGCGGCCGCATCGTGGTGCAGACCGACGGCCAGCTCAAGACCGGCCGGGACGTGGCCATCGCGTGCATGCTGGGAGCCGAGGAGTACGGCTTCGCCACCACCGCGCTGGTGGTGAGCGGCTGCATCATGCTGCGCAAATGCCACCTCAACACCTGCTCCGTGGGCGTGGCCACCCAGGACGAGGAACTGCGCAAGAAGTTCACCGGCAAGCCCGAGCACGTGGTCACCTTCATGATGTTCATCGCTGAACAGATGCGCGAGATCATGGCGGAACTGGGATTCCGCACCGTGGACGAGATGGTGGGGCGCGCGGACTGCCTCGACACCCGGAGTGCCGTCGAACACTGGAAGGCGAAGGGGCTGGATTTCTCGAAGCTGCTGACTTTGGTGGAGGCGCCGTCCTCGGTGGCGCGCTACTGCTGCGAGGCGCAGGACCACGGCCTCGACAAGAAGCTCGACCAACGCCTCATCGAGGCGGCCCGGGACGCCTTGGAAGAGGGCAAGCCGGTCGCGATTCGCCACGAGATCCACAACATCGACCGTACCGCCGGCACCATGCTCAGCGCCGAGGTGTCGCGCCGCTACGGCGAGGACGGATTGCCCCCGGACACGATCCACATCAATCTCTTCGGCTCGGCGGGGCAGAGCTTCGGGGCATTCCTGGCGCCGGGTGTTTCGGTCCTTCTCGAGGGCGAGTCCAACGACTACACGGGGAAAGGGTTGTCGGGCGGCCTCATGGCGGTGTACCCGCCCGAGAACGCCGCGTTCGATCCCACGGAGAACATCATCATCGGCAACGTCGCGCTGTACGGCGCCACCGCCGGGCAGGCCTTTTTCCGAGGGCGCGCGGGCGAGCGTTTCGCCGTGCGCAACAGCGGCGCCGAGACCGTCATCGAGGGCGTGGGCGACCACGGCTGCGAGTACATGACCGGCGGGCGCGTGGTGGTCATCGGGCCGGTGGGGCGCAACTTCGCCGCCGGCATGAGCGGCGGTGTCGCCTACGTGCTCGACGAGCAGGGCGTCTTCCCCGGGCTGTGCAACCAGGACATGGTGGATCTGGAGCCGCTGGAGGATGAAGAGGACATCGCCCACGTGCGCCGCCTGGTCGAGTCCCACGTGCGTTTCACCGGCAGCGACCGCGCCGAATACGTGCTGGACCACTGGACGGAGCTTCTGGGGTCGTTCGTCAAGGTCATGCCGGTGGACTACCGCCGTGCCTTGCAGGAGATGGCCGCCCGTCAGGCGCGGCTGGCCGAGGCCGAAAGCCGGGAAGGGACGGCGGCTTCGGCCTGAGCCGACGCTACGCAAATACGCCGGCCTTCCAGATCGTCATATTAGCGGCCCCTTCCGTCATACCCGTCCTTCTTCCGTCATTCCCGCGAAAGCGGGAATCCAGGGGTGGGGAGGGGCCAAACGGGCATGTTCCCCGCTCCACCCCGCCTGGATTCCCGCTTCCGCGGAAGGACGGAAGAGGGCCGGAATGACGAACCAAAGCTCGATGGAATGACGGACAAAGAGAATCGCGGCTACAACGTGTAAGGACGTTTGCGCTTAGCAGTGCAGCAACGTCCCTGGGTCAAAATGGGAAAAATCACTGGATTCATGGAATACGAGCGGGGCAAGCAGGCCTACCGCGACCCCCTCGAACGTTTGAAGGACTGGGAAGAGTTCGTACTGCCCATGCCGGGCGACGCGCTGCGCGAGCAGGGCGCCCGGTGCATGGACTGCGGCATTCCGTTCTGCCACACGGGTGTGCCCATGGGGCGCGGGCCGGGCGCCTCGGGCTGTCCGCTGAACAACCTCATTCCGGACTGGAACGATCTGGTCTACCGGGACCACTGGAAAGAGGCCCTGGCGCAGTTGCACAAGACCAACAACTTCCCGGAGTTCACCGGACGCGTGTGCCCGGCGCCGTGCGAGGGCTCCTGCGTGCTGGGCATCAACAGCAATCCCGTCACCATCAAGACCATCGAGGCCTCCATCGTCGACCGAGGCTTCGCGGAGGGCTGGATCGTACCCGAGCCGCCGCTCCAGCGGACCGGGAAACGCGTGGCGGTCATCGGCTCCGGCCCGGCTGGCCTGGCGTGCGCGGCCCAGCTCAATCGCGCCGGCCACGGGGTCACCGTCTACGAGCGGGCGGACCGCCCCGGCGGCCTGCTCATGTACGGCATTCCCAACATGAAGCTCGACAAGGAGAAGGTGGTGCGGCGGCGCCTCGACCAGATGGAGGCCGAGGGCGTGGAGTTCGTCACCGGCGTGGAGATCGGCAAGGACGTCCCGGCCGACGACCTGCAACGGGAGTTCGACGCGGTAGTGATCTGCACCGGCGCCACCAAGCCCAACGACTTCGTGCGCAACGCGCCGGGTCGCGAACTCGCCGGCATCCACTTCGCCATGGACTTCCTCCTGGCCAACACCAAGAGCCTGCTCGACTCGGGTCATGCCGACGGCAACTACATCTCGGCCAAGGGCAAGCACACCATCGTGCTGGGCGGCGGTGACACCGGCACCGACTGTGTGGGAACCGCGTTGCGCCATGGATGCGCCAGCCTCCAGCAGTTCGACGTGATCCCCAAGCCGCCGCCGGAGCGGGCGCCCAACAACCCATGGCCCCAGTGGCCGGTGGTCTACAAGCTGGACTACGGCCAGGAAGAGGGCAAGGCGCTGTTCGGCGACGACCCCCGGCGCTACGACACCAACACCGTCAAGTTCATCGACGACGGCCACGGCCGCATCAAGGCCCTGCAGACCATCGACCTCGACTGGAGCAAGCCCGCCAACGGCGCCCCCTTCAGCCCGGTGGAGGGGAGCGAGAAGGACTGGCCCGCCGACCTGGTCCTGCTGGCCATGGGATTCTCCGGTCCCGAGGACGAGGTCCTCGCCCAACTTGACGTCGAGCGCGACCCCCGCTCCAACGCCCAGGCCGAGTACGGCAAGTACGCCACCAACGTGGACAACGTCTTCGCCGCCGGCGACGCCCGCCGCGGCCAGAGCCTTGTCGTCTGGGCCATCCACGAAGGCCGCGGCGCCGCCCGTGAGGTGGACCGCTACCTCATGGGCAGCACCGACCTGCCCTGAGGCCTCTTGACTTCGCTCGGATGACCATGAGCTGCCTTCACTGCAAAGGATCGATGACACGCTCGACGGCGTCCCTTCATATCGAGCGTAGCGGCTATCATTTGGCGCTCGATGCGGTACCGGCGTGGGTGTGCAGCCAGTGTGGCGAACCCTATTTCGACGAGCGAGAGGTCGACACCATCCAGGACACGATCCACACGCTGGATGAGCAGACGCGACGGCTTGCAGAGGGTGCCGCGTAGCGTCGCTTGAGAAGTTGTGGGCAACCTATGTCTCTAGTGTGACTCGAACCAGCGGTCACACCCACGCCAGCACAAACACCCCGCCCACGATCAGCGCCGCGCCCACGCCGTCCTGCACCCTCACCACCTCGATTCCCTTCAGGGTGAAGTGCGCCAGCGCGAAGGTGACCAGGGGCTGGATGTTCCAGATGGGGCCCACGATCACCGCCGGGGCGTGGACCACGGCCAGGAAGGTGAGGATGGTGCCGATGGCGTGGACGACGCCGGAGGCGGCGAAGTAGACGGCTGGAGCCAGCGGCACGCCGCGCCAGACGATGCGGATGCGAACCGTCTTGCCCAGCAGGCCGATGAACATCAGGCCGGTGACCTGGGTGATCACCGCGCCGACGATGGGGTCGCCGCCCTGCAGCACCCCGAGCCGCTTCAGGATCGGGCCCAGGCTGTAGAAGAGGAAGGACAGGGCGGCGTTGCCGAACCCTACCAGGGGCGCCCCGGGTTCGGTCTCGGATCCCTTGGTGTGGGTGATGAGGAGGATGCCGGCAACGATCACGATGACGCCGCCGAACGTCCCCAGCGTGGCGCTTTCGCCGAGGAACGTGACGCCGATCACGGCGGTGAGCAGCGGCGAGGCGTTCTTGATGGACTGGGCTCGGGAGGCGCCGATCTGGTCGATGGCTCTCAGCAGGAAGACGCGGCCGAAGAAGGCGCCTATGGCCCCCAGAATGACGAAGGTGACAAGGGCGGGAAGCGGAATCGGCAGTCCGCCGGCGCCCCAGCCGACCACCCAGACCACCAACAGGAACGCCACCATGGCGAGTTGCTGGACGGTGACGGCGGCGTCGACGTCGGAGTGGACCAGTCCGCGCTTCACCAGCGGCGGCACGAAACCCCACACGAGGCCCCCGGCGATGGCGTAGATGATCCCGGTTTCCACCAGGGGCAGTGTGGTCAGACGCCCGCCTCGGGGTCAAACCCGGCAGGCGGAGGGTTGTTGAGACGATCTCCGGCAGGGGCGACCGGCCGGTCGCCCCTGCACCTCTGCGGTCACTTGGCGGGCAGCACCTTGATCTTGATCGTGTGCGCCATCTTCTTGCCGAAGGAGCGATGGAGGCCGTCGGCGAACTGCATGGTCAGCGTGTAGTCCCCGGGAGCGAGCTCAAGGCTGGCTTCCGTCTGCCCCTTGCCGAAATGCACGTGGGTCTTGTCCGTGGGAATGATCTTTCCCCCGCGCATGGGGCCCTGGTTGATGAGGATGTGGTGATGCCCGGTGCCCGCCACCACCCCGCCGGAAGCCTTGATGGTCATGCCCTCCACGCCCATCACGACCTTCACCGGGCTCCGGACTTCCGCCCCGTCCTTCGGCTCGATGAAAAACGCCCGCTGCTCTTGTGCCGCCGCATTGCCGGCGAATGCCAGAAAGCCCAGCAATACCGCGGCGAAAAGTTGCCAGATTCCCGGTCTGTTCATATTGAAACTCCTTTCCGCTGAAGTGACGCCGACCGTATCAACCCTTGGTACGCTTCACAAGCTCAGGTCCCCGTGCGGCTGCCGCTCGCGGGTCCTCGCGGACGGCAAGCCAGTTCCATCTGCTTGCAAACAATGCAAGCAGATGTTACGTCGGCCCATGAATAGCAGGCACCGCAAGACCCTTGCCGCGGTCTTCACCGAGCCGGTATCGGAGACCATCGAATGGGCAGCGATTGAGGCCGTGCTTCTCGCTGCTGGTGCACGGTTGATTGAAGGACGAGGGTCACGGGTTCGATTCGAGAAGGATGGTGAGGTCGAGACGTTTCACCGCCCGCATCCTGCGAAGGAAGCGAAACGCTACCAGGTCCTAGCGGCCCGCGCGTTTCTGGAACGGATTGGAGTAACTCCATGAACAATACGATGACCTACAAGGGCTATTCGGCCCGAATCGAATATGACGACGGCGACGAAATCTTCTTCGGCAGGGTCGCCGGCATTCGCGATGGCGTAGGCTTCCACGCGGATACGGTCAGGGGCCTGCGAAAGGCTTTTCGTGAGGCCGTCGAGGACTACATCGAGACCTGCGCCAGGATCGGAAAGAAACCGCAAAAGGCGTTCTCCGGGCAAGTGATGTTCCGTGTGAGCCCCGAGGTTCACCGCAAGGCCGCGCTTGCCGCTGAACTGTCCGGAAAGAGTCTCAACCAATGGGCCGAAGAAGTGCTGGAGCGCGCCGCCGGCTAGTCGGGTTGCTTCGGTTCAGCGCTCTCAAAGTTGCTCGGTCAAATTGACTTACCATGTTTCATCGCCTAGGCTTCGCAGGACTTTGCATTGTTGAATCCTGACGTTCGAATCACCGTCACTCGATAGTCGCGAATCAAGATTGACAGACTCGGAACACCGGGTCAGGGAAAGGCATATCCATGTCGGAAATCAAGAAATCGGACCAGCGCTGGCAGTCGGACGTCATCGTCGACCTCATGAAGCTCTACGACATCCCCTATGTCGCCCTCAACCCGGGGGCGAGCTATCGGGGGCTCCACGACTCCATGGTGAACTACGGCGAGAACGATCCCGAGATGCTGTTGTGCAACCACGAAAAGATCGCGGTGCAGATCGCCCACGGCTACGCCAAGGCCTCGGGGAAACCCATGATCGCCATCGTGCACGACGTGGTGGGGCTGCTGCACGCGCCCATGGGCGTCTACTACGCCTACATCGACCGCTGCCCGGTGTTCGTCATCGGCGCCACCGGCCCCATGGACGAGAAATACCGGCGTCCGTTCATCGACTGGATCCACACGGCCTTCGCCCAGGGTGACGCCGTGCGGAACTTCACCAAGTGGGACTATCAGCCCGGCAGCATCCACGGCGTGCCGGACTCCTTCGCCCGGGCCTACTCGATCATGATGAGCGAGCCCCAGGGGCCCATCTACATGTGCTACGACTCGGCGCTGCAGGAGACCCCGCTCACCGACGACATCACGATCCCGTCCGCGTCCGCGGTCAAGGTGCCGTCGCGCATCGCGCCGGAGCAGGCGGTGGTGGCCGAGGCCGCGGAGATGCTGGTGAAGGCGGACAACCCGTTGCTGCTCACCGAGTACGCCGCGCACATGCCGGTGGGCTATGAGCCCACGGTGGCGCTGGCGGAGACGGTAGGGGCGTCGGTCTTCGATGTGTGCAAGCGGCTGGGTTTCCCCAACCGCCATCCTCTCAGCATGAGCTTCAACCCCGACGCGTTCGCGGGCGTGGACCTGGTGTTGGCGCTGGACGTGGTGGACTGGACCCGCGGCTCTCACAAGCTCAACACCCAGACCCGCGAGGTCACGGTGGTGACGACGCCGGACTGCAAATGGGTCGACGCCGGCTTCGCCGACATCGAGATCAGCAAGTGGGCCACCGACTACAACAAGCACAACAACTGGGACCTGCGGGTCATGGGGGACACCTCCATCACCATCCCGGCGCTCACCCAGGCCTGCGGCGCCCTCATCGACGCCGACGCGGCGCTGAAGGGGCGCGTCGAGGAGCGCAAGAAAGCGCTGGCGGACAAGCACGAAACCCAGTGGGCCAAGTGGCAGCAGCAGGTCGAGAAGGAAATGGACCAGCGGCCCATGACGGAATCCCGGCTCGCCTACGAGGTGTGGCAGGCGATCAAGGACGAGGACTGGGTGCTGACCGCGGGGACTCTGAAGGACTGGGTCCAGAAGATCTGGGACTTCGACAAGCCCTACCGGCACCCGGGCCGTGAGCTGGGCACCGGCACCCAGATCGGCATGTCCATCGGCGTGGCGCTGGCCCACAAGGGGCAGGGCAGGCTGGTGGTGGACCTCCAGCCCGACGGCGACCTGATGTTCGACCTGGGCGCGCTGTGGATGCCCATCAAGTACGACATCCCCATGCTGGTGATCATGTACAACAACCGTGCCTACTACAACGACTGGGCGCACCAGATCCACATGGCCCACCAGCGCGGCACCGACCCCGACCGGGCTTACATCGGCATGGACCTGGAGGCGCCTCCGCCCGACTTCGCCCACATCGCAAGGGGCATGGGCTGGTACGCCGAAGGCCCCATCGAGGACCCCGCCGAGGTGGTGCCGGCGGTGCGCCGGGCCATCGAGCAGGTCAAGGCCGGCAAGCCCGCGCTGGTAGACCCCATCGTCTGGCGCCGGGACATCAACACCTGAGCCAAGAGAGGAATCGGAAATGAGCAAGGCGGAAAAGATCGAGGCGCCCGAGATCAAGAAGTCGGACCGCAAGTGGCAGTCGGACGTCATCGTGGACATGGTCAAGCGCTACGGGTTCGAGTACATCGCGCTCAATCCCGGGGCCAGCTACCGGGGGCTACACGACTCGCTGGTGAACTACGGCGAGAACGACCCGCCGATGATGCTGTGCAACCACGAGAAAATCGCGGTGCAGATCGCCCACGGCTACGCCCGCGCCAGCGGCAAGCCGATGATCGCCATCGTCCATAACCTCGTGGGGCTGCTGCACGCGCCCATGGGGATCTACTACGCCTACCTGGACCGGGCGCCGATCTTCATCATGGGCGCCACCGGCCCCATGGAAGAGCCCAAGCGGCGGCCGTTTATCGACTGGATCCATTCGGCCAGCGTTCAGGGCGAGGCCATCCGCCACTACGTCAAGTGGGACTCCCAGCCCACCACCATCGACGCCGTCCCCGGCGCGTTCGCGCGCGCCTATGCGGTGATGATGAGCGGCAAGCAGGGGCCCATCTACATGTGCTATGACGCCGGTCTCCAGGAAGCGGCGCTCGACCACGACGTGACCATGCCGCCGGAGGACAACGTGCAGGTGCCGGCGCAGGCCATGGCGGACCCCACCGCGTTGGAGAAGGCGGCGGACACGCTGGCCGCGGCCAAACGCCCGGTCATCGTGGCGGACTTCGCCGCCCGCCCGCCCCACGGCTGGGACCACGTGGTGGAGCTGGCGGAGACCCTGGGCGCGGCGGTGTGGGACTGCGACTCGCGCCTCAACTTCCCCAGCGAGCATCCGCTCAACCTGAGCATGGACAGCGAGGGCTGCTACAAGGACGCGGACGTGGTCCTGACGCTGGACATCGCGGACTTCGAGAAGCCCACCCACGTGCGCGACATCGCCACCCGCACGGTGGTGAGCATGGTGCCGGAAGACGCCACCTGGATCGACATCGGCTATACCGACACGGAGATCAGCAAGTGGGCCATGACCTACGCGCGGCCGTTCTACGCGCACCAGCGCATGACCGCGGACCCGGTGACCGCGGCGCCGGCCCTTACGAAGCTCCTGAAGGAGCGCATCGCCGCCACCCCGGGCCGGGCCGGGCAGATCGCCAAGAGGACCGAAGAGGTCGGCAAGCGCCACGCCGAGATCCGAGCTGAATGGCTCAAGCAGGCGAAGGAGGACCGCTGGGACGCGGTGCCCATGACCGTACCGCGGCTGGCGCTGGAGGTGTGGGACGCCATCAAGGACGAGGACTGGGTGCTGACCTCCGGCACGCTCCACGACTGGGCGCGGCGGCTGTGGAACTTCGACCAACCCTACCGCCACGGCGGCCGCGAGCTGGGCACCGGCACGCAGATCGGTATCTCCCTGGGGGTGGCCCTGGCTCACCGGGGCAAGGGAAGGCTGGTGGTGGACCTCCAGCCCGACGGCGACCTGATGTTCGACGCCGGCAGCCTGTGGATCGCCGCCAAGTACCAGATCCCGATGCTCATCGTCATGTACAACAACCGCGCCTACTACAACGACTGGAACCACCAGATCGTCATGGCGCGCAACCGCGGCACCGACCCGGACCGAGCCCACATCGGCATGGACCTGTGCGGACCGGACCCCGACTTCGCCACCATGGCCCGTTCCATGGGCTGGTACGGTGAGGGGCCCATCGAGGACGCCGCCGATCTCCGGCCGGCCCTGGACCGCGCCATCGCGCAGGTCAAGCAGGGGAAGCCGGCGCTGGTGGACACGGTGACCCAGCGACGCTGAACGGATCGCGGATTCCGGCATTGCCGGGCTGCTTTGACGGTAATGCCGTATGACTACTACGACATAAGAGGCTACGAGCGCCTCATCGTCCGCATCACCCTGGGGCTCGACCCCGACACGGCCGATGACGTGGAGCGCTACGGCGCCGCCTCCGTGCTGTGGAGCCTCTACAACCGCTTGCAAGACCATCGGCGGGAGGTGTTCCTCGTCGGGCTGGGAAACGCGCTGGAGAAGAACGCCAGCCGCAAGGCGCTGTCCCAGATGGTGCTGTTCGCGTCCAACCCGGCGGTGGACGTGGACCACAGCATCGACATCCTGGGCGACTGGTTCGTCAAGAACAAGAAGGCCGACCCGGGCCTGTACGAAGCGCTGGACGCCTACTGGCGCCGCCGTTTCAAGCGCGGCTTCGACGACGAGGCCTGATGCGGGGGTGTCCGGCTATGCACCGACGCCCCTTACCGTCATTCCCGCGGAAGCGGGAATCCACCTTCCCGCTTCCGCGGGAATGACGATCCGTAGGGTCCCAGCTTCACGAGTATTGACGCAGCCTGTTCCGCGGCAATGACTTTCCGTTACGTAAATGCCCGCTCTCAGGCCGCCTGGATCCGGGTCCAGGCCGCGTCGTAGAGCCGCGCCGTCTCCGGTCCCGCATAGCGGCCTGGCTCGCAGGTCTTGAGCGTCGCCTCGCTCGGGAAGATCACGGGATCCTCCCGGTAGCTTGGCGGTAGCAACGCCTTGGCCGCGGCATTGGGCGTCGCATAGCGCACGGCGTCCGCGATCGCGGCGCCAACGTGGGCTTCCAGGATGAAGTTCATGAAGGCGTGCGCGTTCCCGGGATGCGGCGCGCCGCGCGGGATGGCCAGTACATCCTCCCACACCGCCGACCCCTCGCGGGGCACGACGTAGGCGATGTCGTCGTCCTCCTCCATCGCCTGGAGGATGTCCCCGTTCCACTCCATGACGATGTCCACCTCGCCCGAGAGCAGCAGGTCCTGCCCGGTGTCCGGCGCGAACCGCTTGAGGTGCGGCTTCTGCGCGATAATCAAGTCCTCCGCCATCTTGATGATCCTCGGGTCCGCCGTATTGAGCGGATGCCCCAGGTACTTGAAGGCAGCGCCCAGCACCGAGCCCGCGTCGCTCAGAAGCGCGCCGCGGCCGCTGTAGCGGTCGGACTGGTAGAGCCAGCGCCAACTGTCGGGTATCCCGTCGCAACGGGACTTGCGGTAACCGATGCCCATCGTTCCCCACAGGTAGGGAACGGAGTGGCGGCGGCCGGGGTCGAAGGCGGCATCCCGGAAGGCGGGCTCGATATTGGCCATGTTCGGGATGGCCGCATGGTCCAGGGGCATCAGCATGTCGTGTGCGATCATGCGCTCGAGGAAATCGTTGGTGGGCACGATCACGTCGTAACCGGGATTGCCCGCCTTCAGCCTCGCAAACAGCTCGCCATTGTCCACAAAGAGGTCCAGGCGGACCGTGATGCCGGTTCGGCCCTTGAAGTCCGCCAGGGTGGTCTCGCCGATATAGTCGTCCCAATTGTAGAAATTGAGCTTGGGCTCCTCCCCGGCGAAGCTGTCCCGTGGCAGGATCGAGAGGGCTGCCGCCGCCACCGCTCCCCCGAGGAAGCGGCGGCGTGTCAGGCGAGATTCGGGAAACGGAGGCATAGGGATGCTCCTCGGCCGCGGTTCCCTTCGGGGCGACGTTTCCGTGTCGCTATTCGTCGAAGAACGCCAGGGTGCGGATCTCGATGCTCTCCCGCGGCGGCGCGTCCGCCGGTGTGTTGGGATGCTCGAAGGCGGAGTGCGCGGAGAAGCGCGCCCGGCCGTCCGTCTTCGAGTCGTAACACTTGAAGACGATGGCCTCGTCCGGCTGCATGTCCGGGAAGTAGTAGAAGCGGTGCGCCGGGTTGTAGGTCAGGTGGTAGGTCTCGCCGAGCCGGTTGGGATGCGGCCGTACCGTCGGGATCAGGTCCTCGGTGGCGATGCTCTGGGCGTCGCACATGGCCAGCGGCGAGCGCAGCACCGGGTTGAGCATGCCGCGCCACACCTGGACCACCGCGAACCGTTTCTTGAGCAACTCCTCCGCCTCGTCGGGCAGGAGGTCGCGCACGCGCTCGGGGCCGGACCACTCGGTGTAGTCGTTGTGCACGTTCTGCACCGGTCCCTTGGCGCCTTTTTCCTCGTAGCCGGAGCGCAGGGTGTGGTCGAAGATCAGCACCCGGCAGGCACCGGTGTGCTCCTTGATCAGCGCTTCCATCTCGGGATAGTACACCGCGCGGACCTGGTCCTCGTCGAAGAAGTCGGTCACCTTCGTGGGCTGGGGTCTCAGGGCGAAGCCGTTGCGCTCGATGCAGAGCTCGGGGTGCTGGCGCCCGTTACGGACCAGCGCCGTATGGGTCTCGTACTCCCGGTCCTTGTGCGGGTAGCCGAGGCTGGGTTTCTCGAACGTCGTGATGGGCCGGGGGCCCCTGTGAACCATGTAGTTGAAGCTCGTTTCGACCATGTCTTCGAGGTTCTCGGCTGCGGCTGTGGCCATTTTCATCTCCTTTGGGATTCCGGTGAACACCCGCAAGGGCGACCGCGGGTCGCCCCTACCATCGTTGCCATTGACACTAGCCCGCCAGCACGCCCTGTTCCGCCCACACGCGCTGCACCTCCCGGCTCGTGCTTACGAGGGCGAAATGCGTGGCCATGTTCTTGAGCGAGTAGCGCTGCAGGTCGGCGTCGTAGGCGGCCACGCAGTCCTCCAGCACCACGTTGTAGTAGCCCCGGGCGAAGGCGTCCCGCACCGTGGCCTCGACGCAGCCGTTGGTGGCGGCGCCGGTGAACACCAGGGTCTTGATGCCCAAGCGGCCCAGCGTGGCGTCCATCTTGGGGTTGGTGAAGCCGCTGTGGTGCCACTTCTTCACCCTGACGTCGCCGGGAGCGGGCGCGACGAAGTCACAGACGTCCCACCCCGGGGTTCCCGGAACGGTATACTTGGCGTTGGCCAATCCCACCCGCGCGCGCCGCGCCAGGATCGGGCCGTTGTCGTGCACCTCGTCGTTCGAGGTCTGCGTGTAGATCACCGGCACGCCCGCGGCCCGCGCCGCTTCCACCATGATTTTCAGGGGCTCGCGCATGGCTTCGACGAAGCTCAGGTCGCCCTTCATGCGCGCGCCCCCGGGAGCGCAGAAGTCGTTCTGCACGTCGATCACCACCAGCGCCGTGTGCGCGGGCTCCACCGTGTCCGACAGCTCGGTCCACACCTCCTGCACCTGGGGCTCCCACATCTCCTCTTCCGGGTCGAACTCGAAGTCCGCGATCTCGCGCGACTCGAAGAGGGGCCGTCCCAGCTCCTGCGCCACTTTCCGGTGCATCGGGTGGTCGACGTAGCGCTGAAGGCTCTCCGCGTCTTCGCACACGGCGACCATGGCGTAGTCGTAGTCGCCGTCGCGGCGCAGGTTGGGTCCCATGGACCAGCTCAGCAGGTCCGGGATGGATTCCTTCATGGAGTTGTAGCCCGCGATCATGCGGTCGATCTGATCGGGGGATGCCTCGGGCTTTAGCTTGATGAGAACGACGTGCTTGATCATCGGCGCCTCCGGATGGGCTCGTGGAAAACTAGTGTCCTGCGTCACAAATAGCTTGATGAATCCGCGAGGGCATTTTTGTCGTCGGCAAGGCGCGATGACGAGCAGTGGCCGTTACCACGCGAGGAAGAGCAACGCAGCCGACGGCGAAAAGGACCCGCGGATTCATCAAGCTATTTGTGACGCAGGACACTAGAATAGACAATATCCGAGACCCACGGCACAAGTCAATTTTATCCGTGGGCGCAAATCAGAAGTCCATGTGCCAGCGGACGCCGATGTTCGAGCCCCGTTCGTTGGTGAGCTCGCTGTCCACCATCAGGTTGTCGGACAGGTTCAACTCGACCACGATGGACGAGCGTCTGCCCAGCAGGCTCTGTCTGGCGCCGACGAAGACGTCCCCGAGGTTCTTGCCCACGGTCACGGACACGGAATCGGCGTCGGTGCCGGACAGTTGCAGGTCGTCCAGCCGTGCCGCCGTGCGCAGGCGCTCCTGCAGCCCGAAGCCGGTCCCCTCGCCGAACAGTTGGGCGAGGGCCACGGAAAGCTGGATCGCCTGCGCCACGGTGAGCGACTGCCGGGAGGCCCCGAAGAGGAGCCGCGGCAGCACTTCCTCCTCGGGCAGTCCCGATTGTGAGACGAACCGTATCCTTGGATTCGTCGCGCGGCCGTTCAGGTGCAGTCCGCCCTGATGCGTGTCCGTGGTCCGTTCCAGTCTCACGTCGATGCGTGGTTCCGGTTCGGGGCTGCCGTCGAACACGATCCGGCCCTGCGTCAGGTCAAACGGTTTGCCGAGCAAGTCGAGCCCCCCGCGGACGCTCTGGAGCGTGCCCGTGAGCACCGGAGCCGTGGGCGCTCCCGTGACCCTCAGGTCCGTGTTCCATTCGGAATCGACGCCGCGTCCCCGTATGAACACGCCGCGCTCGGACCGCACCGTGAGGTCGAGAGACAGGAGCGCCGGTCCGTCTTCTCGCCGGTCCTCGGGCGCTCCCTCGATGCGGATGCCTTCGAGCGCCACCACCTCCGGGGGCGGCGCGTCCTCGAGGCGGTACTCGGCCCGGTTCACCCGCAGGTCGCCGCGAAGCGCCAGGTGCTCGAACGTGCCGTCGAGCGTCGCGGCGCCGCTCAGGCGCGCGGTGATGTCGTCACGCCGGATCAGTGTGGCATCGTCGATGCGCAGGTCCACGTTCACGCTGTGCCCCAGTCGGATCGCTCCGGCGGCCTTGAGCTTGCCCTGGTCCTGGTCCGACGCCGTGGCCGTGAGACCGATCCGGTCGTTGCCCGCGAGCTGGGCCTGAATCGCGAGGTCCGTGAGCACCGTACCCGCGTCGACGCTGCGGTATTCGCCGCCGGTCACGCTCCCGTGTCCCGAGAGCCGCGGCTTCGCCGGGGAACCGGCCACACGGACGTCGATGTCCACGTCGCCGTCGAGTTGGTGCCGTGTTGTCGGAACCATCGCCCATATCCGTTCGAGGCGCCCGTTCCAGGCGAGGGAACCCTCCAGTTCCGCGTTCCTGGAAAAGGTGGGCAAACCGTTCTCGTCCGCGCCGGCCGCCATGGCGAGGCGCGCGCGCACCGGTGTGTCGAAGCTTCCCCTGATCTCCGACCGTGTCACCAGCCGCGCGCCGTTCCATTCCCCATCCAGATCCACGTCGACCACGCCGCCGTCGTCGAACCCCGCGAAGACGAGGTCGCGGCCACGGGCCTTGAGGCGCGCGTGGGGCTTGGGCGGCCGCGTGTCGAATGCGGCGTCCAGGTCCAGGGAGCCGGTGATGACAGGCGTGCCCGCCAGGCGGCTCATGGCGGCCAGGGACAGGGCTTGCGCCGTGAGGCCGCCGTGCAGCCCCGCCGCCGTCCCGTTGAGGTCTCCGGTGATGTTGCCGCCGGACGCGAGTCTCAGGTCGAATCCGGCGACTTCGAAGCCGTCGATGCCGACGCGCGCGTGCAGCGGCTTCCCGAGACGGACGCTCTCGGACGCGAACCGGGCCTGGGCCGAATCCACGACCACCCGAACCTCCTCTCCGCCCGTATGTGAAACCGTGGCGCGTCCTTTCGCGTCGAATGCCCCCTCTACCGCGGCGTCGAAGGAGAGGCGCCAGTCCTCGGGCGGCCCGTCCGCGTTGAGCTGGAGCCGGACGGGTGCGTCATCCGGGAAGCCTGCCAGCGCCGCGACCATGCCGCCGGCGGCCTCTTCGGCGACGGCTTCGAGACGTGCCGTGCCCGCGGCAAAGTCGCGCCGGAGTTGCAGGGAAATGCGCCCCTCGACGGCGTCGGTGCGGCGCAGGCGCAGCACGATCTCCTGGAGGTCATCCTTGTCGGACGCGCGTCCCTCCGCGTCGAAGCGGATCGACCGCGGCAGCACGCCTTCGGCGATGGAAACGCGTTGCAGCCGGACTCCTTCGAGGGAGAGGGCGATGGGCGATCGCGGCCAGTCGAACGGGCCGCGCCTCCATGGTGGCTGCGGCTTCAACCGCGGCAGCTCGGCGTTCGCGGACGGCTTGCGCGTCACGGTGACGCCGAAGAACTCCAGGCGCCGGATGGCCAGCTCGCCGTCGAGGAGCCGTTGCGGCTCCCAGGCGAAGCCCACTCGCTCGACCTCCATCCACACGCCCGTACCGTCCGAAACCTCCACGCCCACCAGACTGGTCAGGCCGTCGTCGCCGTCCTCGATGGCACGCACCTGGATCTCGAACGAGCCGGGCGAGCTGATCTGGTCGAGCGCAAGCCGGATGAGCTTGTTGCGGATGGCGGCGAACTCGACCTGCGCCTGCACGCCGCCGCACAACGGCAGGAGGACGGCCAGGAAAACGGCGATCCGCACCACGCGGCGCATCAGAAGGCCTGTCCCATGGAAAGGTAGAGATGGAAGTCGTCGTCCACGGCGCGCGGGTTCAGAGGGACGGCGACATCCACCCGAATCGGTCCGGCGGCGGAGAAGTAGCGGAGCCCGAGGCCGGCGGCCCACAGGACACCGTCGAAGACATGGCCGTCGATGTTCCGGGAAACCGCGCCCCCGGCGACGAACCCGACGGCGCCGAGGCTGTCGTTGAAGCGCACGCGCAGCTCGCCTTCGGCTTCCAGCGCCAGCCGCCCCCCCACGGGCTTGTTGTCGGCGTCGAGCGGGCCGATGGCGTAGCGCCCGTAGCCCCGGATCGACTCGCCGCCACCGGCATAGAGCCGCCGGTTCGCCGGTACCGAGTCGAGGTGCTCGGAAACAATCATGGCGCCGCGCCCGCGTGCGGCCGCCACGTAGCGGGCGTTCTCGTCGAGGCGGGAGTAGACGGACCCGGTGGCGTCGAGGGTGAGAAAAACGGTTCCCGACTTGTGGAAGAGCCCCGCGTGCGGCACGGCATCCAGCCGGAAGCGGGCGCCTCTTTTGGGATCGAGCAGGTCACCGGTACCATCGTAGGCCGCGAAGGCCGGCGCGGCAGCAAGCCGGGTCTCCGCTTCGGTGCCGCCGTCGCGCACCGTGCCCAGCTCCACCTCGGCGCCGGCGCCCACCTCCCACTCGCGGTCCAGGCGCCGCGACAGTCCCACGAAACCGGTGCCGGTGAGTGCCTCGAAGGCCTCTTCCTCCTTCTGCTCCACGTTCAGGCTTGTGCGCAGCTCCTGGCCCGGACGGCGGTACTGGGGCTTGCGCAGTTCCACTCCCAGGCTCTGTTCCACGCGCCCCCCCTCGGCGGAAAGGAGCAGGAGTTCGTTGGCCCCGAGAAGGTTCCGGTGGCGGAAGCTGGCGCGCGCGGACGGTCCGGTGTCGGTGTCGTAGCGCAAACCGCTGGCGATGCGCCGCCGCGGTCCTTCTTCGAGGGTCACGTGTACCGGCAAGGCGGATGGCTCCCCGTCGCGTGGCGCGGTTTCCGGAATGCGCACCGACACCGACTTGAAGAGGTCGGTGGACGCCAAGCGGCGCTGGTACTCCGCGAGCGCCTCGGTGTCGACGGGTTGTCCGGCTTCCCACGGCAAGTAGGTGAGGAGGTAATCCTCCGCGACCGTCTCCAGGCCGGCGAAGACAACGCGCCCGTACTCGCAAGCCGGCCCCGTGGCGATGGTGCTGGCGACCGTCAGCGTGGCCGCTTGCGCATCCGCGGAGCCGGATCGCTTGACGAAGGCCGCGTAGGGGAACCCTTGGCGACGGAGCGCTTCCACGGCTGCCCGCTCCGCGTCCATGATCGGAGCCGACAGCGCTCGGCCGCCCACCGGCGAGCCCAGCCCCCGTGCATCCAGCGGGGGAGGCTTGCGCGTGCCGTCGCCTTCGAGCAGGAAAACGTGCTCCGACAGGGTGAACGACGGCCCGGCGTCGATGGAAAAGGTCACGGTTGGCCTGCCTGCCGCAGCCTCCACGCGCGCCGAAGCCGAGGCCGCATGATGGCCGAGTGAGCGCAGGATGGTCACCAGCCTGGCCTCGTCCTCCCGCGCCCGGCGCAGGAGGAAGTGTTCGCTGGGGGCGCCGTCGGCCTTGAGCCGGTAGGTCAGCAGCGTGTGGCCGGCAAGCTCCAGGACTTTCTTCGACGGCGATCCTTCGAGGACGACGTCATAGGCTAGCGCCGGTTCGGGCGCCGGCGCGGTGGCCGGCGCGGGCGTCTCCGTGACCGTGCAGGCGGCGACCGCCAAGCAGCAGACGGCGTGGAGCAGCGTGCGCATTCGTCTATGCAGGCGGTTTCGCCAACGCGACTCGAAGGGGTTCATCGGGATCGTTGCACGGGTGTGGGTCGTGAAGAACGTGGAGGTGTTCCGGGTTGGTGGTTTCCGGGGCCGCGACCGCGGCCGCTAAACGGCTCAGCTCCCGCCGAACCCGACGGTGACCCTGCCATCCTCCACAATCACCGGGATGTCACGGTTGCCGTCGTTCAGGGCGAGCATGCGCTGAAGGCCGTCCTCGTCTTCCAGGACGTTGACGTATTCGACGGTGAAGTTTCGGTCCGAGTAGTCCGCACGGGCACTCGACGTGTAGTGTCAGAAGTCGTGTCCGAAGATCAGTATCTTGTCCGCCATGTCTGGTCCTTTCCGACGGGGATGCCAGCCCCTTGCTACACGGCTAACCGTTAAAGACGCCGATGGCAATGGCACGGGCTTTCCGGCGCGCGGTTTGTTCCCGAAAAACCCGTCGGCGGGGGTTATTTGAACGGGAACTTGTGCTATGAAGCGTGCTGGACCGCCGCCGCCGGACGACCGCTATCGCCGGACGACGGTCACGCGAGGGAACGCATGGTCGAACGTTTCAAGGAACTCGGCACCATCACTTTCAGCCTCATCCTCTTCACGCTGCTTTGGGAGGTGTCGGTGAGGTTGTTGTCGGTCTCCGAGTTCCTGCTGCCGGCGCCGTCGGTGGTGGCCCTGACCATCCACGAAAAGTTCCTTCCTCTCATGCAGAACTGCCTCGTGACCTTCCGGGAAACCATCTACGGGTTCCTCATGGGGCTCGTGCTGGGGGTGGTCTCGGCCATCATGATCGTCTACTCCCGGTTGCTTCAGAATCTTCTCTACCCGCTGATCCTCGTGGCCCAGATCGTTCCCAAGGTGGCCATCGCGCCGCTGCTGCTGATCTGGGTGGGTTACGGCGAGATGTCCAAGGTGCTCATCGCATTCCTGGTCTCGTGGTTTCCCATCATCGTCACCACGGTCCAGGGCATGCGCATGGTGCAGCCCGAGATGCTGGACTTGGTCAAGTCGCTCCAGGCCTCGGACTGGCAGATTTTCACCAAGGTCCGCCTGCCGAACGCGTTGCCGCAGTTCTTCGGCGGCCTCAAGATCGCCATCACGCTGGCGGTCATCGGCGCAATCATCGGCGAGTTCGTGGGTGGCAACACCGGCCTCGGGTATCTGGTCATGGTCGCCAACTACGAGGTCAATACGCCGTTCATGTTCGCGGCCCTCGTCGTGCTGTCGGCCCTGGGCCTCGTCCTGTATGGCGTCTTGGTGCTGCTGGAGTTTTGGCTGATCCCGTGGAGCATCGGCGAGGACGAGCAGGAGATGACGGGCTTCGGCATGTAGGCCGGCTCCGGGCGGACGGGAAGCATCCAGCCAGATTGCGGCGTATCGAGTTTGGGACCGAAGTCGATGACGGAAACCGGGAAAGCCATCGAGGTCAGGAACCTCACCAAGGTGTATCCTTCCAAGGATGCCCCCATCGTCGCGTTGGAGGAGGCCTCGTTCGAGGTCTACGACCAGGAGTTCATCTCCCTCGTGGGTCACAGCGGCTGCGGCAAGACCACCATCATGAAGATCATCGCGGGTCTGCTGGACAAGACCCGCGGCGAGGTGCTGGTGAACGGCGCTCCGGTGACCGGACCCAAGTCCAGCACCGGCATCGTCTTCCAGACCCCGGTGCTGTTCCAGTGGCGCACGGTCATCGACAACGTCCTGTTGCCGGTGGAGATTCTCGGCCTCTCCAAGGAGGAATACTATCCCAAGGCCCTGGAGTTGCTGGAGCTGACCGGGCTCACGGAGTTCAAGGACAAGTACCCGCGGGAGCTGTCCGGCGGCATGCAGCAGCGCGCGTCCATCAGCCGGGCGCTGGTGCACGACCCCTCGCTGCTGTTGCTGGACGAGCCCTTCGGCGCCCTGGACGCCATGACCCGGGGCGAGATGAACATGGAGCTCCAGCGCATCTGGAGCGAAAAGAAAAAGACCAGCCTGCTGATCACCCACAGCATCCCGGAAGCGGTCTTCCTGGCGGACCGGGTCATGGTGATGACGCCCCGGCCGGGCCGCATCACCGACATCATCGACATCGGACTGCCGCGGCCCCGGACCCCGGAGATGCGGCTGTCGGCGGAGTTCACCGAGTGCGTGCGAGAGGTGGGAAAGACCATCGGGCTGCAGTATCTGTAAACGAGTGGTAACAGTAGTCGTCAATCAATATATGGAGGTACATGCCATGAAACGCTTGTCCATCGCCCTTGCAATCCTCTTGCTGTCCCTGGCCGCGGCCGGCAGCGCGTCCGCCGCCGACAAGGTCAAGTTCGCCCTCGACTGGATCCCCTACGGCAAGCACGCCATGTTCTATGCCAGCATCGACCAGGGGTTCTGGAAGGACGCGGGCCTCGACGTCCAGTTGACCCGCGGCTTCGGCTCCGGCGACACCGTGAAGCGGATCGCCTCGGGCACCGACGACTTCGGCTTCGCCTCCGTAGGGAACATGATCGCAGCCAAGTCGCGGGGCGCCGAGCTCAAGATGGTCGGCATGATCCACGACAAGACCCTGGAGACCGTGGCCACGCTGGTGGGGAACAAGATCACCAAGCCGTCCGACCTCGAGGGGAAGAAGATCGGCTCGCCCGAGGCCAATGCCTCGCGGGTCATCTTTCCGGCCTTCGCCAACATCAACAAGTTCGACAACAAGAAGGTCACCTGGGTCAACATGACGGTGCCCGCCACC
>JAPOPM010000187.1 GCA_026712905.1 Deltaproteobacteria bacterium | reverse complement strand
CGACCTGCTGTTCGTGCTGGCGGTGTGCGTCGCCAGCACGGTGGCGCTGCTCTACGTGCTCTACCGGACCCGCCTGGGCCTGGCCACGCGGGCGGTGTCCCAACAGGACGTCGCGGCGCAGCTTTGCGGCATCGACGTGCACCGGACCAATGCCACCACCTTCGTGCTCGCGGGCCTGCTCGGCGGCATCGCCGGCGCCATGACGGCCTCCGCGGTGGGCGTGCTCTCGCCCCTGATCACGATCCCGCTCACGGTCAAGGGCCTGATCGTCACCGTCATCGGGGGGCTGGGATCGATTCCCGGCGCCATCGCGGCAGGGCTGCTGGTGGGCGGGTTCGAGAACGTCTTTCTCTACTTCCGGGGCGTCAACGAGCGCGACATGTACGTGCTGCTGCTGCTGTTCGTCTTCCTGGTCTTCAGGCCCCAGGGCATCTTCGGGTCGGGCACCGACAGGGATTAGTCGCCGATGTCCTACTATCTCGGCCTCGCCCAGCTCATCGGGATCCACACGCTTCTCGGGCTGTCCGCCTACGTCCTGATGCTGACCGGCCAGCTCTCTCTGGGGCAGGCCGGGTTCTTTGCCATCGGCGCCTACTGCGCCGGGATTCTCACCGTCATTTTCGAGCTGCACATCGTGCCGGCGCTGCTCGCCGGGGCGTTGTTCGCGGCGTTCTTCGCGTTCCTCGTGGGCTTTCCGGCCTTGCGGGTGAAGGGGCTGATGCTGGTGGTGGCCACCATCGCGTTCGGAGACTTCGTGCGCCTGTTCTTCTTCAACCTGAGCTGGCGCGTGCCCCGCGACGGCATCCACGTGGGACCCGACAGCACCAACGGCTTCCGCGAAATCCGTTACTTCGTGGCCAACGGATGGTCGCCGTGGGAGATCACCCTCTTCGTCTGGACATTCGTCGTGCTGGTGATGGCGGCGCTGTGGTGGATGGACCGTTCCCGCGCCGGCGCGGTGTTGCGGGCGGTGGGAGAAGACGAGCTCGCGGCCCAGAGCGTGGGCATCAGCCTCACCACGGTCAAGGTGACGGCCATGACCGTCGGCGGTTTCGTCGCCGGCATCGGCGGCGCCCTGTACGCGCACACGGCCACCTACGTGGACCATCTGACCTTCACGGTGCTGCTGGCGACCTTCGCGATCTCCTATCCGATCCTCGGCGGCCTCTCCAGCGTGTTCGGCACCCTGGTGGCGGTCATCTTCATTCAGGGCGTGCTGGTGGAAGGGCTCCGGTTCATGGGGGACTGGCGCAGCATCGTGTTCGGATTGCTCATCGTCGCCGCCATGAACCTGAAGCCCTCGGGCCTGTTCGATGCCCGCACCGCCCGTGTCCTGAGGCGCGCCATCGGCCTCGGCGGCGGGGAGAAGTCCCGTGCTTGAACTGCGTGGGCTGTCAAAGCATTTCGGCGGCGTCAAGGCCGTCGACGAGCTGGACCTCACCGTCAACGAGGGCGAGATCGTGGGCCTGATCGGCCCCAACGGATCGGGCAAGAGCACCACCATCAACCTGATCTGCGGCGTCTTCGGCGTCACCGCCGGGACGATCCGATTCCACGGAGAGCTGATGAACGGCAAGCCGCCGCATCAGCGCCTGCGGGCGGGCATCGCCCGTACCTTCCAGAACATTCG
>JAPOPM010000186.1 GCA_026712905.1 Deltaproteobacteria bacterium | reverse complement strand
GTGGTACCTTTGGTTGTACTCCCGGATCTTCTCCGGGTTCTTCTCCCTCCACTCCGCCTGTCTCCCAAGCCGTTGGCGCCGAAACTCAGGGTCCTCTCGACACCGCCGCCTCGCGTATTCGCGCATGTAGACCGTTCGCTTCCCGTCCAGGGATATCGCGCTCACGCGGCCCTCCGTCAAGTCGCTCAGCAACTGCACGCGGTCTCCGAACTCGCACCAGCGGCACGTCTCCGCCAGCTCCTCGGGCGTCACCCGGGCGATCACCTCCAGCACTTGTTCGCTCAGCGCCATGGCACCATCCCGTCATGACCGGAAAGCGAAGGCCCGTGCAACCCGCCCGCCGCAACGCCCGGATTCGCATTCTTTGGCCCTCTCGCGCCCCCCTTTGCCCTTGGGCGGAAATCTCACCATGTTTAGCGCGCGAGGCAGTGGCGCAGACGCCGGAGCTTGCTCGCAAACGGACGGTTGAAGGAGCTTGGAGCTAACGCGTCGATTGAACACTGTTGCAACACCGATGCCGGTACTGCTCAACACTCATTGACTCATGTTCGGAAAACATTCTTTCGCGAACGAATACTGATCCAGTCTGACACGGATCGCGCAACCCTACAAGATCGAAGACAGAGTCCGGGGTGAGCCGCCAGCGACGCGCGAAGCGGTGCGCTTACGATTTTCCCGTGCCCGAGCTACATGGACCGCGCTTTCCCTGCGACACGACATTCCGCGGAGGGTGCCGGTTCAACGTATCGTTCTCTCCCTGCCCGGATCCTCGGTTCATTGCTCTCCGCCAAACCCGGCGGCCAAATCGCGGCGTTCCAGCACGCCGCCCATTCCCTCGTGCCCGCGCCCGAAAAAAGCCCCCTTTACGTCGCCGGCATCGCCGTCGGTCCGAACGAAGCCGTTGCCGCTCACGCGTATCGTGTACTCGAGATCACCATCGCCCCATCTCACGCCGGAGCCGGCCGCACCCGGCGCGGCACGAACGCCCCACTGCTCCAGGTTGGTAAAGTCGAGATCACCGTCCATAGTCGCCAGATCGACGACCAGCCGCGCGTCCCCGGCGACCGTCTTTCCCAGCGGCCGCGAGATGCCAGGAGCGCGCCGCTCCAGGTTGCGCTACCCGCCAGCGACCGGGTGTCCGCGAGCTCAGTTCCCGGAACAGATCCCGAAGCCCAGGGCCGGGCCAGGCCGTTCCTCAAGGAGACGCCGAAGGAAACATCTGCCTCCGAGCCGGCGAGATCCAACTCCCCCCGGACGTGAAAGGACGTCTCCTCCCAAGGCCCGAACCCCTCCGCCGTCATGTCTTCCGGCATGGCGCCGGGCTCGAACCTGGCATAGGCTGCGAACAGGGCGTCTCGATCCACCGGACTGAGGATGTGCGGGTGCGGAAGGGGGCCAATGCCGGCATTCAGCGTTGAGCGGGGGAAACGCTCCGGATCGGTATGGGTGCCGAAGCCGAAGGCATGGAGCAGTTCATGAACCAGGACGTGGACGATTGACGCATCCGAAAGGGTCGGCGCGTGAAGAGTGTTGAACAGTATGTGAGAAGAGCCTGCATACTGATGTTCGTACCGCTGGCTTGACCGACTCCCCACGAAGTAGTGCTGGGCGAACGTGGCGCCGGCTGGATAAACGTCAAAGCGATACGGCCATTCCTCGGGCGGGGCGAACTCGATGACGATAAACTCATCCGGGAGCGGGTCGAGATGGGTGTTGCCCGGTGCGGGCGTGGGCCGCTGGTCGAGTTGAAGCCGTTTCTCGTAGGGCAGGGCGGCGTTGACGATCTCGACGGCGCGCGTCGCGAGGTCCGCGAATCTTCGGTTCGTTCCCTCGACGAGACGGACGAGCGGCGGCTCCGGAAACGACGGGAGTCCTACAATTCGTTCTCCAGTGTCATATCGGACCGTCGTCGTCCAGTGCAGATACGCGAGGACGTCTTCGGCGGTCGCGCCGTCGCGCACCGACCCCGTCGACAGGCTCGCTCCGCCGCGCTCCCCCGCCCTTTCGAACCCGCCGGCAGGAGGCGGAGGCAAGGAGCCGATGTTCATACGGCCGTCATGGTCGAATACGGGCGCCGACACCACCGGAGGGCGGACGTACGCCGGATCCCGGCTGGCCGTTCTTACCCCGGCGACGAACTCCCTGACGAACCTCAGGGCCTCTTGCGCTCTCTTCAGTTGGTCGTCAGCCTTCTCCGTCTGTCGGTTGGCCTCTGAGTGGGTCGTTGCCAACCGGACATTTTCGGCAGCCTCCGCCGCCTCCCGGCGGGCTCCCCCGGCCTCCTCATGAGCATAACGCTGGGCGTTCCTGTAACTGTCCAGATCGGCATGCTTGTCCAGCCGGACCTCGGCCACCGCCGCCAGCGCAGCCAGCCATGCGTCCTCCGCCTGCCTGGCTGCCGCGGCGGCGGCGCTGACCAAGGCATCCCTCTCCATCGGGGTGGAGGGATTGTGCGCCCTTCGCACCATGTCGGCGTACTTCACGGCTTCGTCTCGCTCGGTCTCGGCCTCAGAGCGCTTTGCCAGAGCGATGTCTCGTTGTCTCTGCGCGCTTGCCAACGTATTCGTCACCGCGGTCCGATCCGCAGCGTTCGCGGCAGCCACGGCGGCCCTCCTGGCGCGCATGGACGCCGCCCACGCGTATCCGTACGAATCCGGGTCCGCAAACCTGTTGGCCTCCTGGGCCATGACCGCCGCCTCCGCCTCCCCGGCCGCCGCAGCAGCAGCAGCCGCCGCATTCATTGCGGCCGTCTTCGCCACCGCCAGTGCCGGATCGGGCGTCGGCGACGTTTGCACCCTCGGCGGCGCTTGCGCGCTCCCGCCCCCGCAACCGGAGAGAAGAACCCCCCCAACCAATAACCCGCACAACATCGGAATCGCCATGGTGATTTTCATTCTGCACTCCCTTGACGTATCCACCGTCCGCTCAACGCTTCGAGCGTTGTCGCGCCCGTCTTTCCCTTCTCCCGCATCGAGAAGTTCGCCGGGTTCAGCCACGACGGGTCGAGACAAATGGAGCCCGAGAGGTCGGCGCTCACAACGAGTTGGGACAGCGTCGCGTCGGAGAGCGGGCCCGAACAGGCCTAGCCGCAACGCCAAGGCGGGGAGGAGAAGGGAAGAGCGGGGGCGGGAACGCTCGGCGCGGGGCTCAGGCCGTTGTGGGGAGCCTGCCGATCTTGAGGGAGCCGGTCGTGGCGCGCCGGCCTCGCGCAGTGCCCACGTCATGCCGCTGGGCCGTTACTATACAGGGGGCCACACGGGACCTTGTTATGGCCTTCGCAGAAATTTTGTTCCGCGCTGCCCTCGTGCGGTTGTGGAATCTCTCCGCCAACGGTTTCATACACGGTCGCCCCCTCCGCAAAAACGGCCCATTCACCATATTCTGACAGACGGCGACACTGAGCACATTCAGGTGTGTTAAGCGTATGTTGCGTGAGCGGGATAGTATTTTCTAGGTATATCCCAACTTACCCTGTAAACGGTGCGAGAAGACCACCTCACCTGAGCATGGAAAAGAGTTTTGGTGGGGTATTTGGCGGGAGGAGGGAGCCGATGACGCATAGGGAATCGCGGGAAGCGGGAAGGGAGTTGTGGGCGAGGTACGGGAGGTCTTTGCTGGAGGGGATGCGGGTTGGAAGGAGAAGGCGCTGGGTGTCGAGGGAAGAGAAGTGAACCGCCCCGGGTTTACCGGAGACGGATTTCTGTGAGTCAGTCCACCAGGGTCGACTCATCGCACTGCTGATAGTACGTGTCTTCGAGTTCTGCCGGCGGCACATAGCCGATGCCTTCGAGGAGTCGGCGGTGGTTGAACCAGTCGACCCATTCGAGGGTGGCGACCTCGACCGCTTCGAGGTGGCGCCAGGGGCCGCGTTGACGGATCACCTCGGTCTTGTACAAACCGATGATGGACTCGGCCAGGGCATTGTCGTAGGAATCCCCGACGCGGCCCACCGACGGCTCGATCCCGGCGTCAGCCAGACGCTCGGTGTAGCGAATCGACAAGTACTGGCCCCGGTCGCTGTGATGCACCAGGACACCGTACCGATGGCGTCAGGGAAGCCCGTGAGCCCGTCCACCACCGCGATCAGGATATCGTGCAGGCCGCGGGCCTGGAGCTCGTTCATCACCTTGAGCCAGAACTTGGCCCCCTCGGTCTGCTCGATCCACAGCGCCAGTACCTCCTTGTCGCCTTCCGAGGTGATCGCCAGGGCGAGGTAGACCGCCTTGTTGCGCACCAGGCCTTCGTCGCGGATCTTGACCCGTAGCGCGTCGAAGAACACCACCGGATAGACCGGGTCCAGAGGCCGGCTCTGCCCGAACAGCAGGACGTGTTAAACAGGACCCGGGCGGCATGATCGATCACTTCGGAATACACCTTATTTCTGCCGCCTTCCTGTCCAACGATGTGGGACCACCTCAGTAATCCGGCTGATCAGGTCCGGCGATACCTCAACCCCGTAAAGCTCCTCCAGGTGACCCCGGATCTCGCGCACCGTCATGCCGCGCGCGTACAGCGACACGATGCGGTCGTCGAAACCCTCAAGACGCCGCTCCCCCTTGGGCACGATCACCGGCTCGAAACTGCCGTTGCGGTCCCGAGGCACCGCCAAGTCCACCTCCCCGTCCTCGGTCAGTACCGTCTTGTCCGAATGCCCGTTGCGGCTGTTGCCCGTGCCTCGCCCGGCCGGATCCCCCTTCTCGTAGCCCAGGTGCTCGCTCAACTCCGCCCCCAGCGCTCGCTCCAACAGCGCCTTCCTGAGCTCCTTGAACAGCCCCTCCTCTCCCAGCAGGTCCTCCGGCTTCTCGTAGTCCGTCAGCAACTCGTCCAGTAGCTCAGGTCTCAATGTCGTCATCGTAGGTCCTCCTCTTCCTAGCAGGCCGTGGAAAAACGCCTGGATTTGAGGGTCTGTGAGTGATTCGATGGAAAACCCGGCTTCAGGGCATCGAGATAGACTTGTTTCACCGGCCATTTCAGGCCAGGGAGCGCGGCGCAGACGCACTGAGGCCATG
>JAPOPM010000185.1 GCA_026712905.1 Deltaproteobacteria bacterium | reverse complement strand
GTGCTTGAGGGGCTTTCTGCCGCTGGTTCCTCGCGTACACCTTTCCGTCTCGCTTGCCGGACCCACGCCATCTGACAGTGCTGGCGCGTCCCGTCGTTGTCAGGGCTGCTTCCACCCTTCACCGATGTCCCTCGGGTCGGGTTGCCCTCAGCTTCATTCAGCCTGCTGCGACAGGCTGTTGGCGGTGGTCTCTCACCACCGCAAGGTTCAAGAACGCCTCGTGGCGCTCGATGTCCGCGCACCACGCGTGATTGGGCCTCTCGATGGCCAAACCCTTGAGCCGATAGGGGTACACACGGTGCTCGGGGTGCGGCCGGGGTGGTCCCGCGGCGCCTGATAGATGGCCTGGAGCCCCATCAGGCGCATCAGACGCCGCACCCGGTGACGCCCCCACAGACGCCTTCGCGCCACAGATGACGGACCATCTGGCGGCTGCCGTAGAAGGGGTACTCCAGGAACAGCTTGTCGATCCGGCGCATCAGCGCCAGATTCTCCGCGCTCTCGCCCTTGGGCCTGTGGTACACAGAGGATCGACTCACTCGAAGCAGCCGGCATTGACGGCTCAAGCCGAGTTTGGGATGGCCGGGCTCAGTCATCGCCCGGCGCTTCTCGCCGCTCACCACTTGAGCCCTTTGGCCAAGAAATCCCGCTCCACCGTCAGCTCTCCGATCTTCGCGTGCAGGTCCCGGACCTCCCCCTCGTGGTCTCCTCGTGCCCGCTCCGCCCCCTTGGAGAACACCTCCTTCATCCCCTCCACCGCCCGCTGCTTCCAGGTGCTCACTTGGTTCGGGTGGACCTTGTGCCGCGCCGCGATCTCCTGGATCGTCTTGTCCCCGCGTAGCGCCTCCAGCGCCACCCTCGCCTTGAAGTCCCCGCTGAACCGTCGTCGTGTGCTCATCGCATATCCGTCCCTCGGTCGGTGGTTTACACCTCAGCAACCTGTCCGATTTTCCGGGACCACCTCACAAGACCTACTTGTAGCAGTATGTGGAACGCGGCGTGCCTATGGTGCTCGCTAATGCGACAGCGAAGCCTTGGTCAACCTGTTTAACTGCGACCCCGCGGAACTGCGGCACGAGGCCGTGCCGCAACGCAAGCTCATGCAGCCAAGGCGCCCCCGGCTGCCTACCGGACTCTCCAGCGCCCCCGTTGTCGCCATACCGGAGGTCACCGTGGAGGTTTCGGCCGGCCCATGCGTCCGTCCCGGAGACCGCGCGTTGGCACTGGCCGGCGAGCATGATCCGCTACGAGGCTAGCGCCGAGCCCGAACACAAGCGGATCCCACGGGTCCGGGGCAACTCCATGGACCCGGAGATACGGGACGGCGACCGGATCGTGGTCGATGTCTCGCGCCGGCTGCCGAGCACTGGCTAGGTGTTCGTCCTATGGGACGGCATTGGGCTGATCGTGAAGCACTTGGAGGCGATCCATGGTGATGCGGTCTGCCAGGACGCACCGCCGCGTCTGGGGCTGATCTCAGCGAACGCATACGGCGCTCCCTCGTGCCTAGCCCAGGATGTCCACATTCTCGGCGAGGTCTTGTGGGTGATTAGGCACGCTTGACGGATGACGATATTGCTTGACAGAAAGTTTCTTGATCTATAAAAAATGCGTAAGATTCGAAAGCAGTCTATCATCCCCGATATGTAGGTAGGCGATGAGATCATGTTCGAGTATTTTTGGTGTGCTCTTCATCTGTCTCGCCGTATGGGTGAGCGCGGTGTCCGCGTTCGCGGATAACTGGTGCGAGGACTTTCTTTGGACTTTTAACCCTGACGCGTCGGACGTTTCCCGGTGTCTGCAAGCTGGTGCCGACGTGAATGCGCGTGATCAGTTCGGGAGAACACCTCTGCATAACGCGGCGGATGAAATAGAAGCCCCCGCCGTGATCACGACTCTCCTCAATGCGGGTGCCGACGTTAATGCCTCGGCCCTCTGGACCCCTCCCGGTGAGTCCACGATAACGTTCAACCGTGGAACGCCCCTGCACATTGCAGCGGGTGACAATCAAAACCCCGAGGTCATCAGGGCCCTGCTGAGGGCCGGAGCCGACTTGAACGCGCGGAACGGTCTTGGAGAGACGCCTCTGCACGAGGCGGCGGGTGACAATCAAAACCCCGAGGTCATCAGGGCCCTGCTGAGGGCCGGAGCCGACTTGAACGCGCGGGACAACACTGGAGACACGCCTCTGCACGTTGCAGCGAATGACAATCAAAACCCGGAGGTCATCAGGGCCCTGCTGAGGGCCGGAGCCGACTTGAACGCGCGGGACAGTCTTGGAGAGACGCCTCTGCACATTGCAGCGGGTGACAATCAAAACCCCGAGGTCAGCAGGGCCCTGCTGAAGGCTGGAGCCGAGTTGAACGCGCGGGACCGGCTTGGAAAGACGCCTCTGCACGAGGCGGCGATTTGGAATGAGAACCCGGCGGTCATCACGCTCTTTCTGGCATCTGGCGCCGATCCAAACGCCCAGGATATACTTGGGCTAACACCTCTGCAACTGGTTGCCAACAGTCCGTATCGAACCAATGACGACCGCGACCCCGAGAAAATCCGGATGGCATTCTCCAGCGAGGCCGTGGCCGCCTTCAGGGAAGAGGAAAGAAGAGTTAGAGCCGCGGAGGTTCAGGAACGTCTTCGCAAGGCGCAGGTTCCGTGTGACAAGTGGAACACTTCGGGTTTCTTCAGGAATGCGGGCGCGGCCGACGTTTCTCGTTGCCTCAACACGGACAACCACAGCGCGCGCAACCAAGCTGGAGAGACGCCCTTACACATGGTCGCAAAACTCGGCAAGGTGCCCGAGGTCGTGGCCGCAATCGCAAAGGCGGGAGCTGACCTGAATGCCCGGGATGAGAAAGGCCGCACGCCGCTGCACACGGCGGCGCTGTTCAGCAAAGAGGCCAAGGTCGTGGCAGCGCTCGTAAGGGCCGGGGCGGATTTGACCGTGCAAGACAAGCGGGGAAGGGCCGCCCTGGAACTCGGCGAGAAGTTCAGCAAGACTCCCGCCGTGGTCGCGGTTTTGAGGGAATTCGCTGTTCCGAAGAAGACCAAGACCGCTGCCCAGAGACGAGATGTTGAGCGACGGCCTGCCCGGACGCAGGTTTCGTGCGAAACTTGGAACACACCGTCCTTCTTCAGGGACGCCAAACTTCCGGACCTCATCCGCTGTCTCAAGACAAGAGACGCCAACGCCCGTAGCGCGAACGGGCGCACGCCTCTTCACTACGCGGCGCAAGGGGAGAAGGCAGCCCTTGTGACCGCCCTCGCCGGGGCCGGCGCCGACGTGAACGCACGCGACGAGCGAGGCGGGTGGACGCCTCTGCATCTGGCGGCATGGTTCAGCAAGACGCCCTCCGTCGTGGAGGCATTGCTCGCCGTCGGAGCGGACCCCACGGCGAAGGACAAGGTGGGCAAGACGCCTTGGGATTACGCGACACAGAACGCCACGCTCAAGGACACCGCACCCTACCGGCGGCTAAGCGATGAACGGTCCCGATAGGGCTGGAAATAGAGTCGGAACCGGTAGAGGGACTGACTCCACCATCAGTCAGCTCTGGAAGGATTCGGCTTGATGGCTAACAGGAGGGGACCCATGGAAGAGCCGATGAAGGTCAAACCATGTAGGAGCCTTGCGTTCACCATCGCGGTCATGCTGGCAGTGCTTGTGGGCTTCGCATCACGGAGTGCGTCTGAACAGACACAATGCATCAGGGCGCAAGTACAGCTTCCTGGTACCAGGACCCCAAAGATCGTTTGGACGAATACGTGTGCGGTGGAACTGAATCTGAACTTCTGTGTTTCCGTCGAAGGGGGGCTTGTACCCTATAACGGTCATCCCAACATCCTGCCGAACGGTGGTGAGGCGATATACCATCTGTGGCTTAAGGATCCCGATCAAGAGTACCTGTACCGTTCCAACTACGTCGAAGCCCCGCACCGTGCACCTATGGCGCGTTGCCCCGCCATAGCCGCCACGGACAGGAATGCGGAGGACGAAAGAGAGCGTCAGCGATTGGAAGAAGAACGGGAGCGTTTAGCCGTCGAAGAAGAACGAGAACGCCTCGCCCTCGAAGAAGAACGGGAACGTCTCGCCCTCGAAGGACAACAAAGACTGGAGGAGGACAGACAACGCCAGCTTGAGCTAGCGCGCCAACGGCGACTTGAAGAGAAACGGCGGAGACTTGCCGAAGTGCAAAGAGAACGGGAACGGCAGCTCGAAGTGGCGCGTCAACGTCGCCTTGAACAGGAAAGACAGGAAGAGGCGGACCGCGAGACCATAGAAGCGCTGTTCAACACCGCAATTGGAATCATGGGCGGAGTCATCCAGCAAACGAATCAGCGACGGAGAGACAAAGAAAGTGCCCCGACTCCAACCTACACCCAACCAACATTCACTCCCTTGCCAAGTCCAGGGAGCAGCCCGTCCGGAGGAGCCGTCTACAATCAACCGGGCACGCACAGGGAGACATTACCCGGTCGGTGACGAAATCGGTGGGTGCCATTACTGATGAAATGTCGAGTTCAACGTTTCACTAGCTCGTCTATGCGATCGTCTATGCGTTTGTGCGGGCTCGCGAAGCTGCTCGGTCCAGTCTGCGGCGCATCCCGCAGTCACGTGGTCGAACCGGTTGTTGAGAAAACTATGTCTGCTGGATGTCCGTGATCGCCCAAGTACGACGGCGGGCAAGGCATGCCACCATCCAAGGGAAGGGTGCAAGACCATGGCCAGAAACGATATTGTCGATCAATTGAGAAGCAGTCCGCGCAGTCGTAGCGTCGATATCGTCAATGAAGAAGACATGGCGCTCCTCGGGCCCTTGCAACTTCTGCTCGGAACGTGGAAAAATGAGCCTAGCAGGCCGTGGAAAAACGCCTGGATTTGAGGGTCTGTGAGTGATTCGATGGAAAACCCGGCTTCAGGGCATCGAGATAGACTTGTTTCACCGGCCATTTCAGGCCAGGGAGCGCGGCGCAGACGCACTGAGGCCATG
>JAPOPM010000184.1 GCA_026712905.1 Deltaproteobacteria bacterium | reverse complement strand
TCTTTGGAGCGAAACGTCAGTAGATCGGACATCGACCGACTCGGGAGAGGAGAGGGCGGCGGCTGCACTTCAGACGAGATTTGGAGGGACAGATGGGCGCACCGAGTGTGCGATTGTCCTGGGAAGGGCGACAAGTGTTCGGAGGGGGGATCGAGAGGAAGAAACTGTGCAACTTCCTTGTCATGAAACTGGAAAATTAGGTTAGTTGGTTCAGTTGGTTCATCGGTTGGCGACGAATCGCAAGCGTTCACGATGACTGGGCTACAATCACAGCTGGCACACCTGCCGAGGGCACCTTGCGGCGGCGCCGTAGGCGGCGGTGAGGCACGCCGCGAAGTTCCGTGTTTTCGACGATTCGCTACGTATGGAGGCGAAGGGACGGCCACAGTCGCCGCGCGCCGGCCGGAACGCTGCCGCGGCGGCGGCTGCGAACAAGAACGCGCGGGTCGCGGACAGGGAAGCCTTGACCGCGGGTTGATCCGGCCCGTTCGGCCTTGTCGCGGACGTTCCGGCCACTGCGAGCCCGGTGCGCGGGACCGTTGCGCCGGGGTGGAGGGACCGGGGGCAGGGCTGCTCTACGGTGGTGACGGGGCTCTTCCAGAATCACCGCGCACCCGCCTGCGAAGACAAGGCCCAGGCTCCGGGCGCGGCCCACGCCTTGTACCGGGCTCCGCCGGGTCTCTTCGAGACGCTCCCTCATCACGGGTTCGAGTTCCTGAAGGCCGAAGAGAACCTCGTATCCCTCCGGATCCAACACGACCGCCGTTTGATGTATGGGCCGGCCGCCGCCCTGCGCAGTGTGGACGCCGGTGCTTGTCGAGCTTGGCGTTGCCGCTCCTGCGGTCCATCGTCGGGGGGCCCCCAGCGGAGAGGAAGGGGATCAGCCCCGGGCGGCTGCAGGGAGTGTTGGAGGACCTTCCGATGCGGCATGCAACACAGGCCGGCGCCAACCGACAAGCCGGGAACTGCCCGGGGAAATGCATACGATCGTAGCCACCTTCCTCACGGGCCCCCGAATGATGGTTTGCAATAATTCCGAAAGGGGCTGTCATGACACCGAAAGCGCCGGGGAAGCCTGCCGGATCGGAATCTCGTTGCCTGAATTGGCGGAAACGTTCCCCGACGATGAGGCCGCGGAGAGGTGGATCGCGAACTTCCGTTGGCCCGACGGGCCCCGGTGCCAGCGTTGCGACGCCAAGAACGTGCAGTCGGGACCACGCATCCACCCGGTCCCGACCGTTGTCGCCCCTGCCGCAAGTTCTTCTCTGTCCGCACCGGCACCGTCATGCGGAACTCAAACCTAGGCGCCAGGGTGTGGGTGTGGGTCACCTGCCTGCTGTCCACGAACCTCAAGGGCGTGGCTAGCCTGGAGCTGCGCCTCGATCTCAAGGCGACACGGAAGATGGCCCGGCGCCTAGCCCACCGAATCAGGGAAGCGTGGAACGACGCTCGGGGGCCGTTCCCGGGTCCGGTCGAGGTCGACGAGACGTTCTCCGGCGGCAAGGAAGGCAACAGGGACGCATCGAAGAAGTTGCGCGCCGGCGGTGGCGGCAAGGGCAAGGTGGCCGTGGTCGGGATGAAGGACCGGGACCCCAACGCCGTCACGGCTAAGGTGGTCGATAGCATGGACCGGGCCACGCTGCAGGGATTCGTCAAGGGCAACATTCGAGAAGGGCCCCGAGATATTCACCGACGACTTCGGTTCGTGCCACGGGCTCCCGCAGCACACGGCGGTCAACCATTCGGTCGGGGAGTACGTGGAGGGCATGGGCGGAAGCCTTCGCTCCTGACCATATGCAAGGGTTCCGCGGACTGCTCGAACCGATTTCTCACCAGGCTGCTGGCCGGCCTTGACGCGAAACCGCCCTGCTCGCCTTCGCGGCGTTGATGACGTGGATGGGGTGCCGCGGGCGCGCTGGTGGACGGCCTTACGCAGCCGCGTAGGCTCCCGTTCCACCACCGCGGCGAGGTCATTCCACGGACACCGCCCCTCCTGGGGGAAGAGAGCCGTCACGAGCGGCTGGCACGTCAGTTGAGACAGTTCACGATCTTCCAGTACGTGTCCGGCGCCACGTAGACCAGCATCCTCTTGTCCTCGAACTCGGAGCAGATGTAGGAGCGGCCGGTTTCCACGCTGGAGAACGCGCGCAAGATCTGATCCTTCGGGATGGTCCAAATCTGACTCACCATGGGGCGAATGTCCGTCCGCGGGGGTTCCGTCATCCCGATGACCTGGAAGGTGACCCAGGTTGGGCCGCGCACGAACGCCACCCGGGAGTCCTGTTGGGCGTTGGCGCTCAGGGCGAACAGAAGCACGCAGGCGCCGATGATCGGTATTTGGACAACACTCTGGACCGAATCAGTATCCTGTGGAGTCTTGGTAGGCGCCGTTCCTGGTGTGTTGTGGGCTCCTTGAGAGAGATTCTCAGGGAAGCGCCATGTAGAGAAGCGGTGCGGGAAATGGCTGAATCCCAGGAACGTCTGATAAAGACGCGTACAAATGCCATTCACCGCGAACCGGTTGCGTTGGAATCCGCAATTGCAACGCTGCCGCAGGTTCGCGTTACCGATACGGCTGCATACGTAGACCTGCCCACCGGAACCCGCACTATTGCCGTGGAGGCAGGTGAAGAGATAGGGATCAGCGAAAGGGTGGATGCAGTATTGAATCCCGAATAGGGAGATAACTCAATGACTCCCATTCGGGAACATCTTTTCATGGCTTCTTCTCCGGCTCGAACCCTTTACGGATTGCGTCCTTCACGCCGAGAACGGCGGAAAGGGCGCCCACCACGGCGGCCGCGACAACAATCAAGATACGGGTGAAGATGTCGCGGCGTCTCCCCCCAGGTGATTTCCTTCGCCGCGCCTCGCGACTCCCTCCCACGGCAAACGCCGGGACCCAACCGGCAGCGCGTTCGTGGGCAGGTTGATGTTCCCGCTGCCCCTCCTGCGCAGGCGAGTGTTGTCCCTGTCGCCTGATTCTCCGTCAACTCAAGGGCCGCGGCCGATTCCGCCGTGTCAACAAGGGCCCTCTCGATGAAGAAGTCGACTACGTCCTTCTGCTTCCGTTTGGAGAGAATTTCGGCCGGGGATGCCTGGGCTTGAACACATCTCCGCAATTCCCCACCATGTCCAAACCTATAACTGCCTTCGTGAAACTAAAGTGTTTCAACAAAGAAATGGCGAATCCGCCGGTCCTGGAGAGGACCCGCGCCACCGGAGACTGTCAACAGACGTCGACCAGGACGCACGAAAACGCCCATGGATTCGGAGAACCGGTACGACCGTGGGCACATCGTTCCGGCGAACCACCTGGACGGCAAGGAGGACGCCTGCGGGCCAAGTTGCCCTGATGACCAAGGTGGTGCCACAGGGTGGCATCGCCCGACGCAGTGTAGGCGGTGACGGGCCGCGTGCTGATTCCGCCCGGCACCGGCAAGACGCGGAGGGCGGAACCGGCCAACCGGCAAGGCTCAACGACGTGCGATCCGTGAGCGGACGTCCAAGAGGGCGCGGCGCGGGAAACCGGTCTGCCGCCCCGCACCCGTCCGCGCGCCGGGACCGGGCGGGGGCTCCTACGAGCGCTCGGGCGCCGGCATGCTGTAGCCCACGCCGCGCTCGTTCAGGATGTAGACGGGCCGGGCCGGGTCATCGCCGAGCTTTCGGCGGAGGTTCTTCACGAAGTTGCGCACGAGACGCACGTCGCCGAACTCCTGCCCGTTCCAGAGCTGGCGGAACAGGGCCTCGTAGGTGGTGACCCGTCCGGCGTTCAGGGAGAGCAGGCGCAGCAGATTATACTCAGTGGCCGTCAGAGTCACGGGACGGCCGGCCACGGTCACTCGGCGCTCCTCGTAGCGGATGGCGATATCGCCGAGCACGAAGGACTCCGGGTCGGCCCGCCGTCTCAGGGCCGCCCGGATCCTCGCCGTGAGCTCGGTGGGCGAGAAGGGCTTGACGATGTAGTCGGCGGCGCCCGACTCCAACGCCCTGGCGATGGTCTCGTCCCG
>JAPOPM010000183.1 GCA_026712905.1 Deltaproteobacteria bacterium | reverse complement strand
TTTTGACCTGATTCCGATGTCTCGTCTTCTCATTTCCCTATTGCCTCCCAGTGACACTAGTGTTGCGTTTCCAAAATAGATTGATTTATTGGATAGGGCAACGGCACGAAGGAGCACCGAGTGTGTTTCTAAGGGCGCAAGGGCTTTGGCGGTCATGGTACGGGCGTCGACAACGGCACCAAGGAATGCCCGCTCTGGCACCCCCGTAATTTGATCACCACCGGCTTCGAGGCCCCAGACTCGCTTGAATCTGGTCGTTCTGTTGCGCTTCCGCTGCCATTTACAATTGTCCGCCACAGCTTCATGGCCGCGAGCGGCGCGGGAAGGGACAGGCGTTCGGACTCCGATACCGAGACAACGGGGTCGGTCAGAACATTCATCACACCGCCGCCTCGACGTGATCACGCCTGCCAGTTCCTAGACTCCGAGCTTCCAACCTTGAACATGAACCGACTTGGTGCGTCGCCGGCCGCAGCCCGCACCAACCAACCGGCAGGGCGTTCGATTCCGTGTCTAAACCGTCCGCGCAAACGCTCCGGGACACCTACCACCCTGCTACGCTCAATTGCGTCTTGATATTCGTCGGAGTAAAACGACAACCCGTATTGCTGTTGGCGGTCGAGCCGGTGCAAGCACCAGGACTGCCCTCCACCGTCTCGACGCCGTACAGCGCGCGCTGGTAGCCCTCCACGCCTCACCCTTCTCGTCCAACGGCGTAGCGCCTACTTCGGGATGGGTTGCGTCCTGAAGTAACCGCCGGTTCATTTCCGGAATGGGCAGGAGCGGTTCCGTTGGATCGGACGGGCCAACGGCGTTTGCCAATGCAAGCCCGTCGCAACAGCACCGTCCGCCGGGCAAAGAGTAATTACGAAGTCGGCGTCGATGTCAACAAGATTGTTTCAAGGCTTACGTCTCGATCACTACAACGCCTTTCGGAGCGCGGCCTCAGGATGCCTTCCGCGGCTTGAAACAGCTTCTGCGGGTCCGGGAGCTTCGGCTGCGGGACTCGAAGAGCGGGGCGCGGCTGGTGCCGCTGTCGCGCGCGGCGGGGCGGGTGCTTGAAGAGGTGCCTCGGATCGCCGGGAATCCGTGGGTGATCCCGGACACGAAGCGGGGTCGTCATCTGGCGGACCTGAACCACTACTGGGAGCGGGTGCGGGAGGAGGCGGAGCTTCCGGAGGTGCGTCTCCACGACCTGCGCCATTCCTTTGCCAGCAGGGCGTTGGCGCTGGGGGAGAGCCTGTCGATGATCGGGAAGTTGTTGGGCCACAACAAGATCGACACGACGTCGCTCTACGCGCAGCTGGCGCGGGATTCGATCAAGGCGTCGTCGACGCGGGTGGCGGACAGCATCGGGGCGGACGTTCTCGGCGGTGGCGGGGGAAGGGCGCCTGCATGAACGGTCGGGCGGGGCAATCGCGCTGCCGGCATACGGACGGCGGCCTTCCTTGGGCTGTTCGAGGCCGATGACTGAGGGGCAGCACGCCCTCGAGGATCCCGGTTCCTGCATGAGTGCGGTAAAGCGGCCTGCTGAAACGGTCGGACACGGGGAGGCCGTGTTGGCGCGAGACGTCGACGACGCCCGCGATGGGGAGGTCGCGGCCCTCCGGCGCATGGCCGGGAGGCGCGTCCGGGGTTACGAGGGCCTCGGCTATCCGGTGGAGCGACCCGACGTCCGCTCCGAAACGTGAACTTCTACACGCGGGCAGGGCGAGGGAACGGCGCCGGCATTTCTGCGGCCGGCCTGGTGGATGATATGGGATTCGTCGCGTCGACGATTGGCTGGCGAGACGTTCGGTGGCCTCTACGGTTGGGATCGGTTGTTGGGGTTCGGTCACCTTGACGGCCGCACGCCGGGGCGTCGATCCCGTCTCTCTCGCACCGGACCCCGGCGCGAAGCTCAGAACGAATTCGCCGCGATGAACTCGTCGATCCGATCGAGCAATTCGGCGAAGCGCGGGTTGTAGGTCAACC
>JAPOPM010000182.1 GCA_026712905.1 Deltaproteobacteria bacterium | reverse complement strand
GGTTGACCTACAACCCGCGCTTCGCCGAATTGCTCGATCGGATCGACGAGTTCATCGCGGCGAATTCGTTCTGAGCTTCGCGCCGGGGTCCGGTGCGAGAGAGACGGGATCGACGCCCCGGCGTGCGGCCGTCAAGGTGACGAAGCCCAGATCGTCGGGATACTGAAGGAGCACCAGGCGGGGCCTGGCGAGGTGGGGTTGTGGCGCAAGTACGGCATCAGTGACGCGACGTTCTACAAGAGGCGCTCGAAGTATGGTGGGCTGGAGGTGTCGGAGGCGAAGCGACTGCGGAGCCTGGAGGCGGAGAACGCCAAGCTGAAGCGGTTGTTGGCGGAAGCGATGCTGGACGTATCGACGCTCAAGGAAATGGTCGGAAAAAACTTCTGACCCCCAGATCCAGAAGGGAAGGGGTGGACTGGGCGATGAAGAAAAGAGGTCACTCGCAGCGGCGGGCATGTGGTCTGGCGGGGCTGGATCCGCGGGTGTACCGGTACCGGTCGACCCGGCCGGACGACCGGGATCTGCGACGGAGGCTGTGGGGAGCTGGCGGCGGAACGTCGTGCTTCGGGTATCGGCGGCTGCACATCTTGTTGGCGAGGGAAGGCGTCGTGGTGAACCGCAAGTAGCATTACCGGCTCTACAAGGAGGATCGGTTGGTGGTGCGCAAGAGGGGCGGCCGCAAGCGGGCGCTGGGGACCCGGGCGCCGATGACCATCCCGCAAGGGGCGAACCAGCGCTGGTCGATGGACTTCGCCTCCGACGCCCTGGTGGACGGCAGGCGTTTCCGTGTGCTGTGCGTGACCGACGACTTCACCCGGGAGTGCCTGGGCACCATCGTGGACAACTCCATCACCGGGGAGCAGGTATCGAAGAACTCGACCACATCGCGCGACGGCGGGGGTATCCGTTGCGGGTGGTGTCCGACAACGTGCTATATGAGGAAGGAGGGTTGATGCTTGGGGCGCAGGTCTCCGATTGCCTGTTTTCGCTGGCGGCCTAAGGTTTGTCAAATTTTCCAAGTGGACCCGAGACTCCTGATCCCGGCGCGTTTCCGAACCACGCGACACGAGCTCACAGGATATCGTCCGCGATGCTGTCGGCGACCCGCGTCGCCGCTTCGTGCATGGAGTCGCGCGCCAGATGCGCGTACCGCGCCGTGGTTTCGACATGGGCATGGCCCAACAGCTTGCCGATTACGGGCAGGCTCTCGCCGAGTGCCAGCGCGCGGGAGGCGAACGAGTGTCGACAGTCGTGAAGCCGGACATCCTCAAGTTTCGCCCGCTCGCGCACGATGCACCAGTGACGGTCGACAAAGCACAGCCTTTCGCCCTTCTTCCGGCCCTGTACCACCCAGGGATTGCCCTCGGCGCGTGGAATGCCCGCGAGCACCCGCTTAGCCTCGGGCGACAGCGACACCGTCCGCGCGCCTGTCTTGGTGTCGGCGAGGTGCAGTTCCATGGCTTCGAGGTCTACGTCCTTCCAGCGCAGCGTCAGGATCTCGTTCTTCCGGCACCCGGTCAGCAACAGGAGCCGGATCGCCGCCGCGGCATGCACCGAGATGGCGCCGCTCGCCTCAGCCTCGTCGAGTGAGCGTCCAAGCCGACGGAACTCGACCGCGGTGAGGAACCGCTCCCGCCGCTGCTCCCGGTATTTCATCCGGCGCGGGCACGGGTTGCTCCCCTCGGGCATCAACCCCCAGGACTCGGCCATGTTGAACATCCGGGACAGGAGGTCCAGCGTCCGGTTCGCCATCGCTGGTGTCGTCCGCATCGCGTAGTGCAACTCGCGTACATCCTCTCGCCGGACTCGACTCAGCGGCAGCTTCCCCAGCGCCGGGACGATGCGCTTCTCGGCTCTTCGGCGGTACGCCCTCACGGTGTTCGGCTTGCAGTGCTCCTCCGCGTACTCCCTGAGATACCGCGCGGCAAGCTCGGCCACGGTCGGTTCGTCCGCGCGCTTCGCCGCCAGCGGCTCCGGCTCCTCGCCCGCCTTGGTCCGCGCGATGATCCGCGCGGCGCGCCGCCGCCCCTCCTCGGGAGTGATCACCCCGTGCCGGCCCACCGTAAGCCGCTTCGCCGAGCCCCGTGCGCGGGTCTGCACGACATAGTATTTCGCGCCGGTGGGGTAAACCCTGACACCGAAGCCCGGCTGCTCCGAGTCCCAGAACACCGTGTCTCTGTCTACCTTCAGCGCCTCGACCGTGCGCCTCGATATCGACCTCGTCGCGAGTTTCGCCATCGCGCTCCCCCGTCCCGCCTCAGCCCGCGTCCGCGTCCGGCCCGAAGAGGTCGGCGCCGAGGCTGCCGCCGACCTTCGCTGCCGCCGCCTTCTCGGTGTCGCGCGCCAGATGTGCGTAACGCGCGGTCGTGGCCACTTGCACGTGACCCATGAGCTTTCCGATCATGCTCAGACTCTCCCCGAGTGCCAGCGCACGGCTCGCCCAGCTGTGCCGAAGGTCGTGAAGCCGCACGTCCTTGAGCCCGGCCTTCGCGCGAAGGCGCGCCCACACCGCGTCCACGTCGACCATATGCGTGTCGGCCTTCCTGCCCGCGATCACCCAGGGGTTGTCCCCCTTCCGGGGAATCCCGTCGAGCACCGCCTCCACCGCCGGGGTCAGCGGAACGCTCCGAGGTCCCGTCTTCGTCTTGCTCAGCCTCAACTCGCGAGTCGCCCGGTCCACGTCGTCCCACCGGAGTTGCACGATCTCATTCCTCCGGCAGCCGGTCAGCATCAACAGGCGGAGCGCGGCGGCCGCCGAGGGACCCACCGAGCCGTTGGCCTCCGCCTCCCTGAGCACCCGGCCCACCTCCCGGTACTCCTCGGGCGTGAGGAACCTCTCCCGCCTGACTTCCTTGTACCGGCGCACCGCCCGGCAGGGGTTCCGACCCGGCGGCACGAGCTCCCACGCCTCCGCCATCGAGAGCATCCGCGACAGGACCCTGACCGCGTTGTTCGCTGCCTGTGGAGTCTCGCGCCGCCGGTAGTGGAACTTAGCGACCCGCGACCGGTCCACCTCGCTTATGGGCAGTTCGCCGAGTTCGGGCAGGATGTGGCGCTCGATGATGTGGCGGTAATCTGCCCGCGTCCGCTCCCGGCAGTTGACTGCCACGTGGCCGTGCATGTAGCGTTCCGCCAGACCCGCCACGGTGAGTTCCGGCTCCACCGGCGCCGGAAACGGCTCTAGGCCCCGCTTGACGCGGTCGATCGCCTCGGCGGCCTGCTTGCGGGCGTCGTCCGCCAACAGTTGACCGTAGCGCCCGAGGGTGACGCGTTTCGGACCCTGCGGGCCGCGCGTCTGGACCACGAAGACCTTGCGGCCGGTGGAGTAGACCCTGACGCCGAACCCGGCCAGATCCTTATCCCAGAAGACTGCGTCCTTGCCGGTTACCGCCAAGGCGTCGATGGTACGCTTGGTGAGTTTCCGATCGCTCTTCTCCAACATCGCGTGACTCCGGTCTCTGCTACCTGGCATTCGTTTGGTCTGTGGCGATGCCACGGCCGGGGCAGCGACGATTGCGCATTCTGCCGGGCCATGCACGGACACGCTCGGCGGTTCATTCGCCGCCATTACCCCTTGACTGGACGAGGGCCACAGGCCACAGTAATTTTTTATGCCTTCAGCCAGCACGGAATTAGTAATCAAATCGTAAGCAACTGGAATCGAATGCAGGTGTATTGAAGCGCATCCACGACGGGAACGCAAGCGCTCCATGAGACGAAGTTACGCTCATAAGTATCTAATATATAACGCAAAATCACACTCCTGCGCAACTCGGCGCAGGCCTGACCGATCAGGGTCAATCTGAAAGCTAGGTGTCATGTCAGCATGCCGTTTCGGGTTTCGTTTGGCCAGCAGATGCAAACGAGTGAGAGGTTACTGCAAACTCGCAGATAACTGGTTCGGCTTTCTGGAGGGCACGAGATCATGCCTGAAGCGTTGATGGAAGGCGGAGGAAGGGTTCTTCGGCAACCACATGAGGGCTTCGCAGAAGAAGTTTCCGCGAAGCCCTTGTCAGGCCGCAAGCATAACGGGCTGTATGATGGCGGCCCAAGGCGGCCGTTCCCCCTGTCAAACCTCTTGAGCCCCGGCATCTAGCCCCGAGCCTTCGCCCCCCGGTCATGAGCGGATGATCCCATGGCGCTGAGCGAACGCGTGCTGGCGGTAATCGCCGAGGTGACGCCCACGGAACTGGCGGAGGCGCGTCGCTGGTGCGAGATCGGGGACCGCGTGCACCTGCTCAGCGACTTGACGGAGGGCCGTGAGCGGACGCCGCGAAGGCGTGAGGGAACTGGGAAAAGGCCGATGAAGCCACCAAAAGGTACATCGCCGAGGGAATGACGCCAGCGGGGCCCGAAGACTTCCACGGACTCGTTCCTGGAAACGATGTACCCGCGGGTGATCCAAGTGTGAGTCGCAAGCCTCGGTCGCCGTCCGGATCGAAAGGAGTCGAAACCCATGGACATCGATATCAAGTGGGGCCGCAAGGGCGGAATCGTGATCGCGATGCCCGTGGGTCGTGTCAGCGACGACAGCGCGAACCTGTTCGAGCACATGTTGGAGAACGGAATCGATCCGTCGGATCAAGCCCTGATCCTCGACTTCGAGCAGGTGACGTTTTTCAGCAGCGCGGGCATGAGAGTCGTCTTGTCGATTGCAAGGAAATTCAACGAGCCGGGAAAGAAGTATGCCATGTGCGCGCTTCAGGAAGGGGTTCGCGGCGTTTTCAAACTCAGCGGCCTCGACAAGGTCATCACGGTCTACGATTCGCAGGCGGCGGCGGTGGAGGCGTTCGAGAACGCCTAAACCCCGTTCAATGCGGTCCGCCGGTCGGACGCTAGCCGATAGCCGCGTCGGGTCTCAGTGTCGAAGGGGCGCGCAGCCCCCTCTTCGCCAGCCCAATGGCGGAAATTGGGCAAGCTGGCTCCTGCCACCTAACGGGTGAAGGGGCCAGCTTTTTCGTGTCCCCTGACCGGCCGCCCACGCGTCCCTGAGGTAGTCCGGGAAAATCGGCAAGTTCCGAAAAGGTGTAGGCGGAGGAATCCGCCCAGGCGCCCGCGGCGGCGGCGCCTCGCCCGAAGCGCGCGGCGCCGTAGCGCAACATCGGCCATCTGCCCGCTCACCTGCCCCGGACCGAGCAGGCGGTTGACCTCCTTGTTCTTGTTCTCCTTGGACGCCACCGCCTTCACGTTCTTGGAGGTCACGCCCATCTCCTCGGCCGCGATCATGGCGTTGAGGGACCAGCGCACGTGGTTCCCCGGCCCCCCGAGACCCTTACGTCCACGCTTTCAGGTCATCGGGTCGCCCCGAGCGGCTGGGTTCGTCCAAGGACTGGGCGATGAACCTCATCGCGCAGGTGGGCAACTACGGCGAGGTCTTCGAGAAGCACCTCGGCAGGGAGACCCTCATCGGCCTCGACCGGGGCCTCAACGCCCAGTGGACCGAAGGCGGAATGCTCTACGCGCCGCCGTTCCGGCAGACCGCGACACCTAACCCATCTTTAACATGAATGTGGGGATTTAGGGTATTTTGTGTACGGGTGCACCATCTAACCTATTGAATTCATTGAGATCATGTTTCTGGGGACGGAATGTAGTGCCATACTAATGTATCATGGCTTGCATTCCGC